>CAJYHH010000165.1 GCA_913773825.1 Candidatus Sericytochromatia bacterium
CCAGGGCCTTTGAAAATAAATAACGCTTAGACGGTTACGCCTTCAAAGAGAGCGTTCCAGTTTTTAGCCGTGCGAGCTTCCCAGGCTTTGCTGTGATAGCCATAGCTGGCCAGCAGCGGGAAAGACAAGGTCAGTTCACCAAAGACCATCTGTTCATAGACGGTGTCGACTTTGCCCCAAGAACAGGCTTCTTTGAGGGTTGAGCCAGACAGTGCCCCATCGCGCTCGTCTGCAACGGTCATCTGGATGGCGTATTTGTGCATCGGCACGTCATGACCCAGGAATTCAGCTGAGACAACGACGTCCTGAACAAAGTTCTTGGGTACGCCACCAGCCAGCATCAGCAGGCCAGTATCGCCAGATTCAATTTTGATCTGAGTCAGCTCACGGAAATCCGCCACTGAGTCAATGCTCATATGCGCACCTTTTTTCTTGACCTGATGGAAGACCAGACCAAAACCGGCACTACAGTCAGAGAAAGCCGGCACAAAGATCGGCACACCGTGCTCATAAGCTACGCGGACAATTGAGTCAGCGCCGAGATTATTGTTGAGCAGGTATTTACCCATTTCAGCAATAAATTCACGTGAAGAATAAGGACGGGCTTCAAGGGTGTCGGCAATTTCAGCAATTTTAGCGTCGCAGACACGCAGCTCATCTTCGTCGATGTAGGTGTCATAAATGCGATCAATTGCCAGTTTGCGCAGCTCTTGATCATCCACATCAGGGGTGCCCTGATAATGACGATAGCCGAGTGCTTCAAAGAAGTCCTGATCGACAATATTGGCACCAGTGGAAACAATCGCGTCAACCATGTTGTTGCGGATCATGTCGACGACTGAGTTTTTCAGTCCGGCGCTGACCAGTGAGCCAGCCAGAGTCAGAATCACTGAGCAGTCTTTGTCAGCTAGCATCTTGGTGTAGATGTCAGCAGCACGAGCCAGATTGCGCGCTTGAAAAGCCATTTTGCTATAAGCGTCGATGATCGGGGTGGCGTCAAAAGATTTGATGTCGATATGCTCAACAACGCTGTTTTGATTGATTAAATCAGATTTTTTCATTTTGCAGCTCCAGCGGCCTGCGCATTTGCCTGCGCTTCATTAAGGGCCATAATTTTATAAGTCAGTTTGGCGGCTAAAAATTCCGCGTGAAAGAAACCCGGCTGCGGGCAAAGCTCAACAATGTCAAAGCCCAGCAGTTTACGTGAAGCGATAACTTTTTCAAGCAAGTCCATCACCTGGTACCAGAGCAGACCGCCAGGCTCGGGTGTGCCGGTTGCAGGCATGATCGAGGGATCTAGCCCGTCGAGGTCGATGGTCAGATAGACATTGGGAGCCAGTTTACTCACAACATCATCAACCCAGTTGGGGTGTTTATGAATATAGTCAGCGGTAAAAATATCGGCATTGGCGACATTTTCTTTTTCGCTGATATCCATACTGCGAATGCCGACGCCAACCGGCTGGCCCCATTCCTGCATACGCGCCATGGCGCAGGCATGACTAAAGGCCGAACCCTGATAGCTTTCGCGTAAATCACTATGGGCATCGATCTGCAGCACGCTGACCTGCTCACGCGGCAGTGCTTCACAAGCGGCACGGGCAGAGCCAATTGGCACACAGTGGTTGCCGCCCAGCGTAACAGGCACTTTGCCATCTGCAATAATTTTGCGCGAAACGGCTAAAACCTGCTCATAGAGCTCTTCGGGCGGAGCCTCACACACTAAGGGTGCAAGGGTATGAATGCCGGCGAGGTAAGGCTCGGCATCTGATTCAATGTCATAAAGCTCCATATTGGCAGAAGCTTCGAGAATCGCACGGGGGCCCTGGTCTGCTCCCTGCTTCCAGGTGCTGGTGCGATCATAGGGAACTGGCAGCACAACATACTTCGCGCTTTCATAGCGCGTGTATTCAGGCTCCAGTCCCCCAAAGTTGAGGGACTGTTCAGTTGTCATTTAGGCGCTTTTCGCCAGGGTATAGACGTGATCTTGAGCAACAACGGCTTCAGTTGCATCGCTGACATCAGGACGGACGTCAGGAATGGGGCGCTGGGGAGCAGAGCGCGGGAAGTCGATGCCACGCTCAACCACATGAATGGTAGGCGATTTCGACTCAAAGGTCTTGATTAGATATTGTTTGGCGTATTCGTAGTCAAAGGGTTTGCAGGAAAACAGGTCAATAAAGACGTAGTTCTTATCCTGGAATGTGTGGATCGAAATATGGGACTCAGCAATCACGATAAAGCCCGTGATGCCTTTGTCTTCAGGCACAAGCCCAGCGTATTTAAAAACATAGGGCTGGGTAATTTTAGTCATCCCGATCAGGTCGGGAAGATTATTGAGTACATCGAAAACCAGATCGAAATCTGCGAGTTTTTCAGGGTTGCAGTCTGCGAGATCCAGCGTCAGGTGTGGACCAAATCCGGCGGTATTTGCCATTGTAGTCTCCTATAAAACATGATTGATTTTCGGCTCCTCTTCTCATCGATTTGGATCGATTTTTATCATAACAGAAACGAATGAAAATGGAAGGATAATGCAGAAAAAAATATTTGGTATTTTCAGCTTGCCGCAAAAGTCCATTATCACTTATTTTCAGGCTCTTACCCGCGCCAAATCAGGCTCTGGCAGTGAAAAAAAATTTCACGAAAAATCAGGTTTTCAGGGGGGTTCGCATACTCTGGCATAAACTCAAAAAGACCAGAAAGTTATTGAAAATTTTCAAAAAATGCCTTCAAATAACATTTAACCCACAGGCCTTAGCATCTAGAGCATTCTCAGAAAACTTATGATTTTCTAAGGCTTTTAGTTCGGTCTTAACCAAGGGTTAAAGTAGAAATTCACTTACAGACGGCATCTTAAGGCGCTAAACGTCGCCAGTTTAATTGAGCAAAATCAAGCTGAATTTCACCATCTAGAATAAAACGAGCCTCTGAATCTTCAGGAAAAACCAGTACATCAACTGGCGCATGACGGCGAATGCCCTTTAAGTGATCTTGAATTCGCTCAAGATGCTGAGGCAGCCTCATACCCCAACGGGCAAAAGCAAAATGGGTATGCGACTGATGACGCAGAAGATAGCGATATTTATCAGGACTTACCGCCCCTGCTTCCCCCCAAAAAGCAGGCCGATCACCTATAGAAGCCAGCACATCCGGCTTATAGCGCAGGCCAGCTGGAACTTCCACTCTCAAATCTGGATACTCAGGCAGATAAAGGGCCCAGAGAAAAGCCTTCATCAAGACATGCTCAAGCTTCTCTTGAGGTTGTTTAACCAAAACCAGACTGTGATGATGGGCGCTCAGCGTTAGCTTACGACGCAGACTCATCAACTTCTGTCTTGGAGCTTGTCTCCAGACTGTTTATGTAGCGGAGGTTTTATAGATGATTTATCTATTGGCTTATAGCCCCAGTGCGTCAGATCCAGACCATATTCGCGTAAACAAGCTAATACCAGTGTTGCGGCCAGGGCTTCATCAACATTACCTACAAAGGGTAAGGCATCAGGGATGATTTCAAAAATACCGGCACCCGGATTAAGCAAATAGACAAGCCCAAGCAAACCGCCCAAACTTATCAGCGTTTTTCGCATGGAAATATCACCCCTTGTGATTCTGAATCTAAGCTTAGGCTTAATCATATGCGATCTTGACTCAATTAGCTTATCTGATTCAAAAATTCATTAAACCTATTGTTAATTTTATAAAAAAAAATTAAAAATATGTAATTCAGCGTTAAAAAAATCTATTTAGATTAAAATATCCTTTTAAAAAACAAGCTAACTCATACTTGTGACAAAAGATCTCTCTTTTAAGCAAATTTTAAACCCGTCACATCACTAAAGTCAGAAGACCGGTATACTAATAACAGTAAAAGGGCAATCAAAGCTTTACCAAGCCGGACTTTGGGCTGGGTAGAACGTAGAGACGAGAGTGGGTCCGTATGCTAGATAGGGGAAACTCGTATCATTGGCTGTTCGAGGCTTTACCACAGGCTATGTGGGTTTATGAAGCGTCTGGTTTAAGCTTGCTAGATGTTAACGAAGCAACGCTTGAACTACTGAGCTATCACCAAGATGAGTTTTTAGCGCTGAATCTGGCTGATTTAGTCGGCGTTGAACAACTAGAAAGATTTGCTCCCAAACCAGGTGAAATTTTTGTTCCGCTGGATCAAATTCAGCTCAAAACCAGTCATAGCCAAATCATCGTGGCTGAAAGTAATCGCAGTCTCGTTACTCACCAAGGTCAGCCCGCCTGGCTTGTTACAGCTTTCCCAGCTGTCGGTGAGTTACCGCGCCCCACAAGCGATAGCCACGAAACCCGTATGCAAGTTGTGCTGGACAGTTTAGGTGAGCGTATCTGGGACTGGGATGTTGAAACCGGCAAAGTTTATTATTCGCGCCAACTCAAAGCTGCCTTAGGTTATCGGGAGCATGAATTTGGCGACACCCTTAACGCCTGGAGTAGTCGTCTGCATCCTGAAGACTTTGAGGCTGTGCTGGCCAAACTCAATCAACATATGCTTGGTGAACGCGGCTTATTCAGAGTTGATTATCGGCTGCGCTGTAAAGACGGCAGCTATAAGCGGATGTGGGTACGCGGACGGATTATTGACTTTGATATCCAGGGTCGTCCACTGCGGATGGTTGGCAGTATGTGTGACACTCTGGACTCTGAGCCCGATCCCGTACCAGCCCCAGAGCCAGCGCCCACTTTAACAGGGGTCTGGGATCAAAACCTTCGGCATAATACCCTGATTTGGGACGAGCAGATGTATGAGATTTACGATCTGCCGCAAGAGACGTTCAGTGGTCAGCCTGATGTCTGGCAAACGCGCATTCATCCTGACGATTTCCCCATAACGTTTGGCAACATACCAGACAATCTTGTTGAAGATAATTTTCGATTTGATTACCGGATTATTCGCCGCAATGGTGAAATTCGCTATATCGAATCCCATGGAGCCATTTTACGCAATCAGGAAAATCAAGCTTATCGACTCTTGGGTATTTCAATTGATGTCACTGACCGCAAACAAGCTGAAGCCGCACATGCTCTGACCGCACGTGATCAGCTGCTTAGCCGTCTAAATGGCAGTATACCCGGGATTCTTTACCAGTACCGCCGCTACCCTGATGGGCGAATTACTTTGCCTTATGCGTCAGAAAATCTTTATCCGATGTTGGGTTTACGCCCAGATGAACTGCGTGAAGACGCATCCCGCTTTCTGGAACGCATCCCTAAAGACGATCTGGAACATTTACAGCACAACGCTAAAAAAGCCCTTCAAGAACTAGGCACTTTGCAAGATGAGTCGCGTTTTGAAGTCCCCGAGCGCGGCTTAATGCTCTGGGTACACTGGGATGCGATCCCTGAGCGCCAGGATGATGGCTCAGTGGTCTGGCATGGTTATTTGTCGGATATTACAGCCCGCAAACAAGAAGAAGCCAGGCTAGAAAACATGCTTAGTCAGCTCCATGAGCTGGCGATTAAAGCTGAAATGGCGAGTACGGCTAAAAGTGAGTTTTTAGCTAATATCAGCCATGAGCTGCGCACTCCTCTACATGGGGTCTTGGGCATGACAGAGTTACTGCTTCAAACACCGCTTAAACCTGACCAGCAAAAGTTTGCTGAGATTATTCAAAACAGCGGCGAGTCCTTACTTAAACTCGTCAATGATGTGCTGGATTTTTCACGTATAGAAGCTAGGCGTCTTGAGCTTGAAGAAACAGAGTTTAATCTTTTAGGTTTATTAGGCCAAATTGGTGAGTTAATGGGGCCACATGCCAGCGAAAAAGGTTTAGAGCTTGAAATCCAGCCCTCGCCCGATTTAAGCACACAGCTGTGTGGAGATGCCGCCCATTTACGTCAGGTCCTGTTAAACCTGATGAGCAACGCGATTAAATTTACCGAGCAAGGCCAGGTGAGTCTGAAAGTCCGGGCGGTTGAGGACCGTACTGACTCGATTCGCCTGCGCTTTGAAGTCAGTGATACGGGAATTGGCATTGCCCCAGAGCATCAAAGTCGTCTATTTGAAGCTTTTACCCAAGCTGATAGTTCTATGACGCGCCGCTTTGGTGGCACAGGCCTGGGGCTAGCAATTGCTGACCAGCTGGTTACGCGTTTAGGTGGCCAGCTTGAGGTTAATAGCGAACCTTCAAAAGGCTCTTGTTTTTGGTTTGAACTGCCGCTCAAAAAACTGGGAACAGCAAAAAAACAACAAAACAAACTCAGCGGCCTTAAAATCCGCCTGCTTGCTCCGCCCAGCAGTCAGCGGGACTGGCTGGCTAGGTTTTTACAGTTCTGGCACTGTGAACTCAGCCTGAGTGACGGCCCCCTGGATGACTTGCCCGCTGATTTACCCCATGATGAACTGTTGCTAGTGGACTGGCCTGTGGGCATCGCTCGGCCCTGGCGCTCTGTGCCGCGAGAACGACTTGAGCGCGTGATTTTAATTGCCTATCCTGGCTATGAATCCCGATTATCTGTTACAGAACGCGATAGTTTACTTAGTTGCCTCAATAAACCGATTCAGGCCCGTCAGCTGCATCAGAACCTGTCTGAACATCAGTTTCATCGCGAACGAAGTATTTCGAGTTCTCAGCCAATCCAGGAAATCTCAGCAGAACCTGCAGCAGCCCAGATTTTACTGGTTGAAGACCACCCAATTAATCAGATACTTGCAGAATCTATTCTGCTTAAACTTGGCTATCGCGTCGGGCTGGCGGGCAATGGAATTGAGGCCTTACAAGCCCTGGAAAAAGAAAATTACGATTTGGTTTTAATGGATTGTCAGATGCCTGAAATGGATGGCTATGAAGCCACTAGCCAGATTCGCCATTCTGATTCAACCCGAATTGACCCCAACATTCCGATCATTGCCGTCACCGCTCATACCCTGCCCGAAGACCGTGAAAAATGCCTGGCTTGTGGCATGGATGACTATTTAGGTAAACCTTTTACACCTGAAGCCCTCGCTCAGATGATTACTCACTGGTTACCCAACGGCAAGCGAAGTCAAGCTTAAAGGCCAGCTTCCAAACAGATTCTTGACATAATGTCAAGTTTTAAGTTATGAATAAAAGTATCCATTAAAACTAAATTCAGGATTCACTAGACGAGACATCAGGATATGAGCAAAAAGAAAAATCGACCCACCTCTGCGTTTGGTCAGAAGCTGCGAGAGCTGCGCAAAAAGCGCGGGATCACAATGAAGCATCTGGCTGATCAGCTGAGTGTGTCTGAATCTTATATCTCACGTCTTGAAACCGGTGAACGCCATCCTGATAAAGAGTTAATTTTACAGTTAGGCCCTGTCCTGTACCCTGAAGGTAACGATGCTGAGCTTGACGCCTTGCTAATTGCCGCTGACTATACCCCCCTCAAGCTTGAGCAAATGACGGGTCATGACGGCGTGATTCATCATTTTCAGCAGGTCTTGGCTGACAACCCGCTTAATTTTCGCGCTTTTAACGCGCTGATTATTTCGCTGATTAAACAAGCTAAATATGAAGTTGCAGAGCAAAAAATTCAGGAAGGCCTGCAGCGATATGCATCTTCGATTCAGCTGCAGGTTTTGCTTGGCGCTTTAGAACTCGCCCGTGGCAACCATGAGCAGGCTTTGCACTACCAGCATCAAGCTCTTAAAGCCTTTGAGCAGGAAAGCGAAAAACAAACCCGTCAGCTGTTTTTACAGCGCAATGATCTCCTGTTAAATCTGGCGGTGATTTATTTTCTTAAAGGCTACAGCGCCATTGATCAGTATTTACAGCTGCCCAACCCTGAAAATTATCAGCAAGCTAAAGATTATTTGCTGCAGGCTTCTCAAGCCCTTGAACAAGCCCTCGCGATTGATCCCGAAGACATTTATGCCCTTGATGAACAGGCACGAGTTTTGTTTAATCTTGCTTATCTGGCTGAAAGTGATGGCCAAACAGCCAATTATGCAGCAGTGGTTGCAGCTTTTGAGCGCGTCATTACCAGTGATGACAAAAACCGCCTGAACTACAGCGAACTAATTGAAAGCAGCCTGTTTTTAGTTCATGCCTACGCCAAAAATCAGGACTTTCTCGCGGCTGAACGCCATATTAACATCATTGAATGCTGTTTACCCAACTACTGGCTGGTTCACTATATCAAAGCGTGTTTATACAACCGTAAATACAGCCTTGATACTCAATCAACCTGGATCGACAAAGCTTTACGCAGCCTCGAAAGAGCGCTCAGCATTAGTGATCAGGCCAATCGCACCCGGCTGGAAGCTCCCCATGATCCAGATTTACAGAATATCCGCGCACATGCATCTGAACGATTTAAGAAATTGCTGAAGTTGGAGGCCTGACCGTGACTCGCCCATTATCCCTGTTTCTCGTAACATCCCTGTTGATGGCCGCTTGCTCGTCCGCACCCACAACAGCACCAACGCAAAGCAGTCCTGATCCCAGCCTTAATACTCTTCATTCAGATATCCGCCCTGGCTCAAAAGGCCAGCGGCTGGAATTTGCCCAACTTGAAGGCGAAATGGTGATTCCGGCTGGCACCAGCGCTTACAGTATCCAATCTGCCAGTCAAACAGCTCTGTTTAAGCCTTCATCCACTCAGCCTGCCTGGCTAGAACTGTTCACACCCGCTGCTCAGGCTCAAGAAACTGACCCTAATATCAGCCGTCAGGAAGGTGACGAACCGCTTGAAGAGGCCCAACTTAAAAAACTGACTGTTCGCGTCAACCAGCAAAGCGTCAGTGCTGAAATTTTAAGTGCTGTGACCCAAACAGACGGAAGTGTAGTTGTCAGCTTTCGGCTTAAAAACGTGCCCACCACTGACAATAACGCGATTATCGAACTGGCCTCACCTTCTGGGCGGCTTAAAATCAAAGGCGTAGTCGCAAAAATTGATCAGGATATTAAGCTCAGTGAGCGCTTTGACGTGGGCACAACAGCTTTAGCTGAGACCCTTGAACTCAGTGACAATAAAAACTTAACCGCTGATCAATTGCGCAAGCTAGCCAAAGATGAAACGGTTCAAAAGCTTCGCGATAAAATTTATGAGCTGTTTATTAAGCCACCAAAAGACCAGCGTTTTGATGATGTAATCCGGCCAATTGCACGCGGACTTGTTCAGAACTCAGCCGTTGAACGCTATCTGGTAGAGCTGCGCCAGTGCAGTCTGCGCCGCTGCAATAATCCTCCGGCTAGCCCCCCTGAAGTAGAGCGTCAGCTTTTACACGAAAACCCAGCTCTGCTGACTGAAGTTAACCGCCGGGTACGGCTACGCGTCAGGCTGCAAGCCCAGACAAGCTCAACAAACCGTCAAGTCACCCAAGCAGAGCTGGATCGGCTGATGTCATTAGGCCCGGTGCTGCGTCGAGCAGCTTGCCGAGAGTTAAAAGTCTCTCCCTGCCCGGGCCTCACGCTCTAGACGCTCGCGCAATAGGTAATTAAGCACGGCCATGAGCTGAAGTTAAATCCAGCAGCGGTCCCTCAGGGATTATTCCTGAAGGATTGAGATGGGCATGACTGACAAAATAATGCCCTTTAATATGGTCAAAATGGCAGGTTTCAGACACACCGGGCTGTTGATACAGATCGCGCAGATAGCCCCAAAGATGTGGGAATTCATAGACATGGCGCAGATTACACTTAAAGTGTGTGTAATAGACGGCATCAAAGCGCAGTAGCGTGGTAAACATCGCCCAGTCCGCAGCTGTGATAACCTCCCCGCAGAGATAACGCTGTTTGCTCAGGACGCTATCCCAGTGTTCCAAAGCCTGAAACAACTCAGTAACTGCTTCATGATAAGCAGCCTGTGAAGTTGCAAAACCAGCGCGATAGACGCCGTTATTGATCGGGTTATAAATTGCGTCTAACGTTTCATCAATTTTCTGACGTAAAGGTTCTGGATAAAAAGTCAGTTCTGAAGACTTAAAACCGTCAAAGCCCAGATCCAGCATCTGGATAATTTCACGAGATTCATTGTTCACAATGGTCTTAAGCTGTTTGTCCCAGAGCACGGGTACTGTAACCCGACCGCTATAATCCTCCTGAGCTTGCTTGTAAACCTGCCAAAGAAAATCTGAGTGAAAGAGCTGATCTTCTGTTGCGCCCTTTACATCAGGCTTAAAACGCCAACCATCGTCACCCATATACCAATCCACTACTGAAATCCCAATATGAGCATCTAAGCCAAGCAGCTTGCGAAAAATCAGCGTCCGATGTGCCCAAGGGCAGGCATATGAAACGTAGAGATGATAACGCCCCGACTCCGCCTGATGTGGGCCCTGTTCTGAAATCTGATTGCGAAAGCGGGTCTGCTCCCGCACAAAGCGCCCTTTTTCGTCAGGCTTATACCATTTGTTGGTCCAGGTGCCTTGATCCATCCATCCCATTGGCTGCATCCTTTCTGATATGAAGATCTATGCAGCAGTTTACGCCAGCAGATCCAGAGTCGCCAGACAACTGCAGTCGCTAATCTTCAGGCAATCGCCCCAGCGAAGGGGGAGCAAAGGGAGAATGCTCAAGCGCCCAGGCAATCCAGCGATGGGTTCTATACCACATCCAGCTCATCAACATCATTAAGGCCAGTAAGCCCCCCTGCAGATTGAGCATCAGCAGATAGTTATATAGAGCATGTACCAAAATCGCCAGCATCAGGCCTCTCAGAATCAGGGTTCTACGGGCAGATTCACTGAGGTCTTTTTCAAATCGCGCCCGACCTAAAGCCATTCCCCAGACACAGGCAAATAAAACATGCGCCAGTGTGGTCAGCAAGCCGCGTAGCAAAATAATATCCCAGCCCATTTGCATCATATAGATCAGATTTTCTGCTGAAGCAAAGCCCAAAGCCACAGCTGAAGCATAAATTAAGCCGTCTACAGGTTCATCAAAGCTGCGCAGAGGATATAAAAAGCCGTAAACCAGTCCAAATTTAAGGCCTTCTTCAACCAAAGCCACGTTCAACAGAAAATTAATGGCATAAAAGAGCTGGCCATGTGGCAAAAGATGCCGCCAGAAAATTTCTAAAGGGGATTCTAAGGCAATCGCCGGAGCAACAGCAGCGGCGCCAGCTGCAAATACCCCTAAAACTAAAGGCAAGGGCTCGGGATCAAAGCGATCTTTGCGATAAAAATAAACTAACCAGAGTAAGCCCGGCGCAAAGGCCAATAAAACAAATAACAGCAGCAGTGGGCCAGAGGCCGACACCTCAAGCCTGCCAGGTCCGGGTCTGGTTATGGGCGTTTTTGTCTCTAAAGGCCTGCTCGAGATCGATATCGAGGCGATTGGCAATGGCCAATAAATAATTAAACACGTCAACTAATTCTTCTGAGACATCCTGGCGACGGGATTCAAGATTAGCCGTGTCACCGGCCTGGTCAAAGAGTTTAACGACCCGACGCACGGCTTTAAATAACTCACCAAGCTCTTCACCCATTAAAAAACAGTTGTGAATCAGATCCACTTCTGTCCAGCCCATCCGCTTTTCAAGCAGATCAATATATTGCTGATAATCAGCTAAAACAGCCTGTGCAGGCAGCTCAATCGCTGGGAGCACAGCTGCGGCAGAGTCAACTTGAAATTCTGAGGGATTATCCGTGGGCTTGCACATGGTAGACAAAAAAGTGGGCTGCAATCAGTTGATATAGCTGGCGGATAGCGTGTTTTTGAGTGGCTTCATGAATGTGATTCCAGACCTGCTGGATCGCTTCATGCAGCAAAAGAATATCTTCGGTACCTAAAGCGCATAAAAGCTGATAATGCTCAGCATCTTGAACTTCAAGTGCATGTAAAAAGTCCTCCGCAGCTGGGCTAATGGGTCGTGTACGTAAATGGCCGAGCATGCCGGACAATGCGGAAACTTCCATTTCAGCCAAATCCCGACGATAACGCGGAATCGACTCAACCGCTGAAGCTTTCATCAATTCGAAGACCGATTCAGACATTCTGTTATCGCCTTCTCACCTGCTTGAGCCAAGTATACCGCTTTAGCAATGCTATAATAAAGCCCAAAGGCTAGTAAGTTCAGGGGCGAGCCAAGCTCGCATTGTTTAGGAGCATTTCTGAGATCTGTTCAGAAGTAAAGCATAGCGGCCTGTTTAGCACCCTTTTTAACTAAACAGCGCAATCCTAAACAGACGGCAGCGGCCGGTCCTAAACAGCAGCAAAGCTGCCCTAAACCTTCTCTGCAGCACTTTATAGCGATAAAGGAAAACCCATGCGTGACTATGTCCTGATCTACCTTAATGGCCGCCGTCATGAACTGCGCGGTGAACAGGTTTTTATGAGTTTGTCAGATTATCTGCGCTATCAGCGTGGTCTGACCGGTACAAAAGTAGTCTGCGCTGAAGGCGACTGCGGAGCCTGTACGATTTTGCGCGGGACTTTGCGCCCCCAACATGGCACATCAGAGCTGTACTATGAGTCTGTTAACTCCTGCATTAC
>CAJYHH010000166.1 GCA_913773825.1 Candidatus Sericytochromatia bacterium
AGGCCGTTGAGCAAAGTCCGAATGCCGTCTGAACAATAGGGCATATAGCTGCGGCCGTCTGGAAACACGCGATGTTGATATATCATACCCGGCACCTGGCGAGTCAGACGTTCCAAGAGCTGATCGCGGCTGCGTAAAGACTCTTCAACACGCTGACGCTCGGTGACATCGTAGTGAATGCCAACAATTTTATGCGGCAAGTCTTGTTGGTAAAAAACCTGGCCATAACTTTCAATCATTCTTTCACTGCCATCAGGCAGTAAGATGCGGTGATGAAAAGGCCCTGCGCCTAAATGACTGAGATCCAGGTTCTGTATCTGTTCAAGATCATCGGGATGCAGCAGTTCTTGCCAGGTTTCGATTCGGCCATCAAAGCCTTGCTGTGACAGGCCATAGATTTCACAGGAGCGCTCATCCCATTTGAGGCGGCCTGTTGTCAGTTCAAGCTCCCAGAGACCAATTTCGGCTGCGTCTAAGGCTTGTTGCCAGCTACTTTCTGCTGGTAGGGCATGTAAGGTGACAAGTAGAGCGTCATGACCGGAAAAAGTCAGCGCTCTGACTTTTGTTTCAACCTGCAAAGGTCGGCCCTGGCTATCGAGATGCAGGCCAAAGCCCTCTGCCAGATCGTTAAGCTGATGAGAGGGCTTGAGATCACTGAGTTTAAGCAGCAGAAAATCCTGGCGCGTATAACCGTAAAGCGCCAGAGCCGCATCATTAACCGCAAGCATGGAGCCATTTTTGGCGCAAATCCACATTGCTTCGGGATGCATATCAAAAACCAGCTGATACGCTGCATTGTCTTGCATGAGTGACCTAAGGCTAATTGTAGCACTGGCTAAGACTGAGAACGTTTATCGATTTAAGAAAAACTCACAGGATTTAGCTGTGTTCAGGGCTTTCAGGGGGTTGGACTGAAAAAGCGGCAATTTCGCTCAGGCGGTCAAAACTTTGCATCTGAGCTAAAGTATCGTATTGGCTGGAAAAAAAATAGGGCGTTTGCCGGCAGTAGAGTAAACCTTTATGGACTAAAGCGGCTAAGCGCTCGTCAATATAGCGATCTTCAGCTTCCAGGCTCCAGCGTTGATCCAGGGGCCAGGCTCGCGACAATAAGAGTGAATTGTCTAAAGGATGATTAATCGGTCGGTTCCAGGCGGGAGAAGTCAGGTCAAACCAGATTTGGTAATCACTTTCATAACGCAGTTCACAAAGCCTGTATAAGGTGACAATTTTGACTTTGTGATTATCTAGACGTGAGGGGATTTCCGCTTCTTCAAGCATTTCCTGCTGTAAAAGCTGGGCCATCAGGGCTGTATCAGCATCAGCTGCATGAATTGCGCCCTGAATCTGAGCATGTTGCTCTAAGACATCTAGCAGATGCTGAACACTGCGCATGGCGCCGGCATCTTCAGGTGTCAGAATCGGCAGTAAAAGTTGAAGCCAGAGGGCGTTCGCCACTTGATAGAGATTATTCAGCTCGGGTTCACCATAACGCTTACGAATGTCAGCAACCGTGTCTTGAAGTAGAGCTAAAGCAGGTGTGTGCTGAGCTTGATCGCGCAGCACCTGGCCCCAGGATTCTAATTTGTCGCCTAGCTCAAAGCGCAGACGTGAGAGGGTAAAGGGATCGATGCCCGCACAGATTCTGTAGATTTGCGCCATGTCAAAACCACTTAAGCGCGGGATCGCTGGCTCATGGCGAAACACATCCCAAAGCGCCAGCCGTAACAGCGACAGCAGAGTATTAATCAGTGGATGGCGCTGCAGGGTTTCGCCGCCTCGAAACACTTCAGTTTTGATGCCTAAGTGCTGGCAATGGGCCTGTAATTGACGAATATTTAAATCATCCAGATACCAGCTGACGCAGACAATCTCGTGTGCAGGCACATCTTGGGCCAGTAAGCGCTGCAGACGGGCTCCCATCAGTTCAAACATCTGACTGGGGTGCTGAGCACTCTGGACTTCATGGCGAAGATTCAGACTGGTGCTTTCAGGCAGCTGATGCTGGAGCAAAGAGGAAAACTTATGGGCTAAGGCCCAGTTAGGCGGAGTCTGAGAAAGGCTGATCACTTCAGTTGCCGGGTCATCGGCCATTTTTTCCATAAAGCCAGGGTCAGCGCCTAACAGTCGTTCAACGCCACCTTGTGGATTGCCTGCACAGACCCATTCCTGGGCGTGTTGTCCCAGGGTATGGTAAAGCATTTGTTCGATTGGGCGGGTTTCATCCAGATCATCAATCAACCAGTGGGTATAGCTTGAATAAGCCTGTTGCACAAAGGGGTGATGAGAAAGCTCCAGCATCAGCTGCATCTGGCGGGTGACATCCAGCAAACGCGGTGACTGCTGAGCCAGCCAGTGGGTAAAAGCCGCTAAAAAAGCATTGGCTTGAGCCGCTAAAGGGGATTCTTCGAGCTGTCTGCTGCGAATTTCTAAATCTTCACCCCAAAGGGCGTTTTCGGCACAGCGGCGCTGGCGGCGCATCAGATGCTGGAAAAAATAAGTGTCTGACTGCACGTAGGCAAAATAATCATGCCCGTTTTGGGCAAAAAAGCGCCGCATTAAAAACAAAGTATCGGGGCTATGCAGCATCACAAAGGGCTGATCAGGCCAGACTAAGGGCAAAAATCGCTCAAGTAATTCACGCCCAAAAGCCGGAAATACTTTGACTTCTAAAGGGCCTAAAGCGATCTGGCGGGTCTTGAGCAGCTGATCGGAAAAAAGTTGGGCATGACGGTGACGATGGCCAGCCAGCACCAGAATCTGTTCAGCGGGTACACCCTGAACAATCCAGTCCCAAAATTGCAAAACCAGGGCAGTGGTTTTGCCACTACCCCGGTCACCGAGATAAAGAGTCTGCTTCAGACGCGCTCCAGATAAGTATCCGTGCGTGTGTCGATTCTGAGTTTGTCACCGATGTTGACAAACAGAGGAACCTGAACGGTTGCGCCGGTTTCAACAGTGGCAGGCTTGCTGCCGCCGCTGGATGTATCACCACGCAGGCCGGGATCGGTTTCAGTCACTTCAAGTTCAACGAAGTTCGGGGGATCAATACCGATTACGTTGCCGTTAAAGAACAGAACGTCAAATTCAAGACCTTCTTTAAGGTACTTGGTGACGCGATCGCTCAGGGTATCACCATGCAGCATGAGCTGTTCAAAGCTGACGTTGTCCATAAAGACATACTGGTCGCCTTCGGCATAAAGATACTGCATGACGGTGCGTTCGATCTCGGCTTTTTCCAGCTTTTCACCAGCGCGGAAGGTGTTTTCACGCACGTTGCCGGTTTTGAGGTTACGCAGCTTGGTGCGGACAAAGGCTGCACCTTTTCCGGGTTTGACGTGCTGGAAGTCCACCACCTGCCAGGGATCGCCATCATAGACGATGCTGGTGCCGGGGCGGAGGTCATTGGATGAAATCATGCGGAGTCTCCATTGGAAATAAAATGCTCAGGCACTATAGCATATGGGTGGTGGGTTCTGGGTGGTGGGTTTTGGGTGAAAAAAAAGCGAACTTTTAAAATTCACCCACCACACATGACTCACAATCATGCCTGAGCGGGGGATTTAGAAATAATCGGGTTTGATGCGGCGTGCGCCAACGTAGCGCGCGCTGAAATAACCAGTGGTGATCGAGTCTACTGAAACAGGACGACCGCGACGGGGAGCATGAATAAACTTGCCTTCGCCGACATAGATGCCGACATGACCGATGGGGTATCCGCCTGTAGCGAAAAAGACCACATCACCAGGCTGAAGCTCGTCTTTGTTTTTGACAGGCTCACCGTAGTTGAACTGAAGGTCTGCGCGATGGGGCAGATTAATGTTGAATTCTTCAAAAGTGTACTTGATCAGGCCTGAGCAGTCGAAGCCGCGATTGGGATCTTCGCCGCCCCAGACGTAGGGCAGACCGATATGCTGGGTTGCGCTAAGTACAACTTCTTGACCAAAGAGCTGAAAGCTCGAGGTTGCGTAGGCTGGAGAGCTGATCAGGCTGACTCCCAGGATGGCAAGCATGCCAGCCGTTTTAATAAGACGGTTGATCATCGTTACATGGCCTCTTGATTCACAGGTTCAGATTGACAATTTATTTAACGTATTATTTAACGTAACAAACGGACATCTCTGGGTCACGATGGAGGTCAGTATAGCCAAGATGCTGCAGGGTGTCAAACATACCCCCTCCCCCACTTGGTCTGAAAAGCGCATGAATATTGGGTCGGATAGGGGTACTCCAGGTGATATGTCTAGGGGTATGTTCACAGCTCACAAAATATACCCCCTATAGTACCTGTATAAAAATGATTTTTAAAAATTTATAAAAAAGTCATAAAAACGTTTTTGTTATGAAAATAAAATGTTTTATTTGGACGTTTTATCTAAGGGTGATCGGACTTGTTTAGAGGATGTCAAAATGGCTGTTTGTTAAGATCCGTGTCATTGTGTTAATTAACTTTAATGAATAATCTGGATAAGTCTAAATTGGTCAAAAATGTTTAAAAATGACCAAAAAAATTTTTGCGAATTTAGGCGTTTTTCAGCAAAAAATAAGCCCCGGATTTGGGGCCGGGGGTATGTTAAAACAAGCAAAATCCAGCGCTAAGAGACTGGTTTTAAAGAGTTTCTGATTAAGTGTTGGCGGTATTTTTCGGCTCTGATTCAGCTGGGCTTCCGATATCCGTAAAAGCCATAACGATAAACAGCACAATTGCCAAATCAACCGCAATGTCAGCGACGTTAAAAACCGGCCAGATATGTTTGCCGTTCCACTGTAAATCAAAAAAGTCGACCACAAAACCATACATCAAGCGATCAAGCATATTGCCGGTGGCGCCCCCGAGTAATGTACCCAGGGTGATATAAGGCAGCCAGCCGCTATTGCGGGGTAAACGCCAGGCGTACCAGATAATCCCCAGTGAGACGGTCAGCGAGACAATCCCCAGCGGCAGAGGATTGCCCTGAAACAGGCCAAAGAGTGAGCCTGTGTTTTGCACATAAGTAAAGTTAAGCCAGGGAAAAACCGGAATGCTGTCTTGCTGTAGCCATGTGGTTCGAATAGGATATTTGGTGACCTGGTCGATTACAAAAATCACAAGCGCAAGCGCCAGAAGAACAAGACGTTTAAAGGTGATGGCAGCAGCGCTATTCGACGACATGAGTTGAAGTCCTTACTTATATAGAGAGATCGCTATAGAGCGAACGAGTGGGGCTCGATCGGTTTTCAGTATACCGGGACTCAGAGGGGCCTGTGAGAGAAGGACTTGTATCAAGATGAGCTGACGATGTCTGGACGGAGATCTTTTCTGACCTGTGTCTGACTGTGAGGCTGTGTTATGATGCCCCCCAAAATAATGAATGTGAGCACGTCTATGCGCCGACTGTTTCTAAAGATGATTGTAACGGGGCTCTTGGCCAGCTCTAGCGCGGGTTTGGTGTCGATTCAACCTGCTTTGGCTGAGGAGGGCGGACTTGTTTATTATAGTGTCGGCGGTAATTTGCTTAACCCCACTCCTTTAAATACTCTGACCCAGGCTCAGGGTTATCGGGCTTATGATAGCTGGATGTGGGGCCAGGGCATCGGTTTTTATGGCGTGGTCAAACGCTTTTTAGTCGGCCTTGAATACCAGTCTCTTTGGGGCCAGCTCAGCACCAGTGGTTCTGAGAGCCTGAAAGTAGATGGACATTATGGTCTGCTGCATCTGGGTTATTTAGCTGTCGCTACACCCACTTTTCAGCTTTATCCTTATATTGGTGTGGGCCCTGGCTCAGTCTCGCTTAATAGCAGTAAAGCGCTGAATGGCCTGTTCTCGATGTCTCAGGGCAGCAATAATAATTTGATGACGGCTACCGGTAGCTCTTTATTAATTGATCTGGGGTTAGGAGCCAATTTAATTGTGCCGATGAGCCCGGGTAATCAGGATTCTCGCGGGCCTTCAGTCGCTCTGCGGGCGGGTTATCTTCTGCCGGTGACAGGTACTAGCTGGTCGAGTAATGATTTACCCGTCACCGGTGGTCCGGCGATGAATCCAGGTGGTTTTTATACACGCCTGATGATTGGTTTTGGTGCTTATCAATAGCCAATAAATCATAGCGGGCTGTAGCTTGTGAGCTTTGGGTTGTAAGCGAATTTTTTGTTGCTTATTTTTTGTTGATCGGGGCCCAAAGCCCAATGACCATAGCCCCTCTCATTGTCCCAATCTGTTACAATTGAAGCATCAGCAGGAAATCAACAGGCGCCGGTTTTGAACCGGACCACCCGTCTTGGCCCATTAGAATCGCTGAGTGTTGGCTGAATGGTAG
>CAJYHH010000167.1 GCA_913773825.1 Candidatus Sericytochromatia bacterium
GCTCAAGCTCGATCCCTATATCAACCTGGATCCTGGGACCATGAGCCCCTACCAGCACGGCGAAGTTTTTGTCACAGATGATGGGGCTGAAACAGATTTAGACCTCGGCCATTATGAGCGGTTTACCGATATTAATCTCAGTCGCAACAGCAATCTGACTACAGGCGCAACTTATCTACGCGTGATTCAAAAAGAGCGCAAAGGCGATTATCTCAGCGGTACGGTCCAAGTGGTTCCCCATATTACCAATCACATTAAAGATCATATTCGCTCAATCGCAACGCCTGATACTGACGTGATGATTACCGAAATTGGCGGAACCATTGGCGATATTGAAAGCTTGCCCTTTGTCGAAGCAATTCGCCAGTTTCGCAAAGACGTTGGCAAAGATAATATTCTTTATCTACACGTCACCTGGATTCCGTATATTCCAGCTGTGGGTGAACTTAAAACCAAACCCAGTCAGCATTCGGTGATGGAGCTGCGCCGTGCAGGGATTCAGCCCGATATTCTGGTCTGTCGCAGCGAAGGAGCGTTAGATCAGAATATTCGCGAAAAGCTCTCGCTATTTTGCGACATTGATTTACCCGCAGTGGTTTCTTGCCCTGATGCCCGCTCGATTTACGAAGTGCCGTTTACGCTTGAACAAGAAGGCCTGACTGATCAGATCTTGTCTCGTTTATCACTCACACCTCCTCGCCCGGCGATTAACTGGGAAGGCTGGGATGAATGTGTCAAACGCATGAGCAATCCTCAGCACACGGTTAAAATCGCCATTATTGGCAAATACGCTCAGTTAGCTGATGCTTATTTAAGCGTCACTGAATCTCTGCGCCATGCTGCTGCTGCCTGTGATAGCGCTTTAGAAATCCAGTGGGTTCAGGCAGATGATGGTGATGACGGTTCATTTCGTGCTCCCGAAGCTCTGGCCGATGTTGACGGAATCTTAGTTCCTGGGGGCTTTGGGATTCGCGGTGTTGAAGGCAAAATCAGTGCCATTCGCCATGCGCGTGAGCAGAATGTTCCCTTTTTAGGTTTATGTCTGGGTATGCAGTGCGCGGTGATTGAATACGCTCGTCATGTTGCTGGTTTTAATGATGCTCACAGCACAGAGTTTGTTAAAGATACGCCAGCGCCTGTGATTGATTTAATGCCTGCTCAGCGGGATTTAGAAAATCTAGGTGGCACAATGCGTTTGGGCTCCTGGCCTTGTAAGGTCCGAACAGATTCTAAGCTCTATGAGCTTTATGGCTCTGAATTAATTCATGAGCGCCATCGCCATCGTTATGAAGTCAATAATCAGTATCGCGATGCTTTAGAACAAAACGGCTTGGTTTTTTCAGGTACTTCTCCAGATGGCTATCTGGTCGAAGCGGTTGAATTGCCCAATCATCCGTTTTTTGTCGGGGTTCAGTTTCATCCTGAGTTTTTATCGCGTCCCAATCGGCCTGGCCCCTGCTTTAAAGGCTTTATTGAGGCTGCTCTTAAACGCCGGCTTGCCGGTAATACCCTTAAGGAATCAGTTTAGCGATGAGTATTTCGAATCTTTCTCATGAGCAAGTGAAACAATTGCTGGCAGCCTCTCATGAGGCTTATCAGTACTCATATGTCCCTTATTCGCGTTTTCCGGTTGGAGCAGCCATTTTAACTGAGCCTGATGCTCAGGGCCAGCGCCAGATAATCAAGGGCTGTAATATCGAAAACGCCTCTTTTGGTCTGGCGATTTGTGCTGAGCGCGTGGCGATTACTAAAGCGGTCTCAGAAGGTCATCGCAAGTTTAGCGCCATGGCCATTACGGCCAAACATACGGCCCCCTGTTTTTGCTGCGGAACCTGTCTGCAGTTTATTCGTGAGTTTGGTGCTGAAATTGAGATTGTATTTGAAAATCCCGATGGGAGTGTTCTGCATTATAAAATCGGCGATATGTTGCCTTATGCTTTTACCAAGGACGATTTGCCTGAATTTGCTGAAGAAGCTGGCTAGGCCTTTAAAGCCTGCCATTCTGCGGCTTCTGAATGCTTAAAGGGCCCGGTTTATGCAGCCCTATGCTAGTATGCCTCACATCTATTCCATTGCTCCTAAGGAGTTATTTTGATCATGTCAGAAATTAAAAAAGTCGCCATCTTAGGTCTTGGGACCATGGGTTCTGGTATTGCCCAGGTCTGTGCCCAATCAGGGCTTGAAACCGTCTGTTATGACGTTCAGCAGGGTTTTATCGACAAAGGTCTTGCGATGATTCACAAAAATCTGGATACTGGCGTCAGCAAAGGTAAATACAGCGCTGAGCATGCTGAAACCACTAAATCTCTGCTCACAACGACCACCACTTTGAATTCTCTGCAGGACGTCGATCTGGTGATCGAAGCGGTTGTAGAAGACATCCAGGTCAAAAAAGACATGTTCCGCACTTTGGATACAGCCTGTCCTGAACATACTCTGATTGCAAGCAATACCTCATCCCTGTCGATCACCGATATGGCTTCTGCAACCAAACGGACAGATAAAGTACTGGGTCTTCACTTCTTCAACCCTGCCTTTTTGATGAAGCTGGTTGAAGTGGTTAAAGGTCTCGAAACCAGTCAGGAAACTGTCGACAAGGCTTATGCTTTTGTTGAAAAAATCGGCAAGACGGCTGTCTTGAGTAAAGACACTCCGGGTTTTATTGTCAATCTGCTGCTGATTCCGTATTTGTTGGATGCTGCCCGCGTGTATGAAAACGGACTGGCTAGCGCCATTGATATCGACAATGCTATGAAGCTGGGCGCTGGTTACCCGATGGGACCGCTGACGCTGATGGATATGATTGGCATTGATGTCTGCGTGAAAGTCGGTGATATTCTGTTTGATGCTTATCACGAGCCTAAATATAATGTTCCGCCTCTGCTGCGCCGCATGGTGATGGCCGGTCATCTTGGCCGTAAATCCGGCAAAGGCTTCTACAGCTACTAAGCGGCTCTGCTAGTAGACAGGTTAGGATTGGCTCTGGAATATGCTAAATCCGTTCTTCTTTGCCGGAATCATCAAACCTGACACAGGGATGAGCTGATAGGATTTGCCGTGACTTATCCCTGTGTGCGGCCTAGCCCGTCAGATAGACAGACAGATTGAAGCTTTTTTGATCGCCTGACTTCTGGCCCGGAACAAATCAAGCATTGAGAACGGGTCATCAGGCTCGGGATTAAACTCAACACCAGAACGTCTGGCTGTGCTGTTAGATAAGATCATCGGAATCAGAGGTGTATGCTGACCAGAAAGCTGACCAGAAGCTAATGCTGGCTTCTAGATTCCTGAGCTAGGTATTCGCACTTTAGGCATGTCTCCTGATGCATGGGGACTTGGGCTGGGTAAAGCGTTGGTGGATCATGCGCTGGCCTGGTTAGCGGACCATCAGATTAGCCTTAAACACTTAAGTGTGCAGAGCGCAATCAAAGCGCTTTGAATTTATATTTACAGCTTGGTTTTACCGTGACTGAAATATCTTCCTGCTGGCATTTAGCCGCAACTGAGAGCCGCGCGGGAAATCCCTGAAAGTTGCCTGAGAAGCACTCAGGGCCCATATTCTGGCTTGTTATAGTAAGCCTGGAGGTAGTCATTTTATGAAAATTTTTCCGTTTATACTCGCTGCGCTTTTGCTCGCTTCACCCGCTGCTCTGGCTGAAGATGCGACCGTTCTTCCCAATGCTTCAATGATTCCGACACCCGATTCTACCCCGACACCGATTGCTGTTCCGAGCCCTAGCCCAAGTCTAACCCCAACCCCTGTTCCGATTCCGACGCCCAGCCCCACTCCTGACCCCGAAGCATGGCGCTTTAGCGGGCAGATTTTAGCCCGTACCGAAATGGATGGACGTGATTTTGATCCAACAACCGGTCCGCTATTCTGGACAGTGACACGCACTCGTCTGGGGGTTGGCAAAAGTTTCTTTGGTCAGAATCTTGACTTCTTTGTTCAGATTCAGGATTCACGCACTTTTGGCGATCTGGGTGCTGCCATTGGCAACCTTAAAAATTTAGATCTCTATCAAGGTTATTTTCAGGTCAATCATCTTTTTGATCAGGATCTGGCCCTGCAGATTGGGCGCTTTGAGCTGGAATACGGCAATGGCCGCCTGTTTCATCCTCTCTCTGGCTGGAATTATCTAGGCCAGAGTTTTGACGGAGGCCGAATTAAATACCGCCTGCCGTCCTGGAATAAGCTCAGCGTGGATGCCTTTACCACCGTGATAAAAAATACCACCCAGGCGATTCGTAATCCAACGCCTTCGGCTTATCCACTTCAGAGTGATCCGGGTCATGCGATGTTTGGTGTCTGGTCAACGGCTGAGTTTGCCAAAGAAGCCAAAGTAGATGCTTTTGCTTATTACGAAATTGACCGTAATCAGACCACACCTGGGTTTTTTGATATCAGCCGAACCACTTTAGGTATCAATCATCGCGGGACCTATCTGGATGGTTTGTTGAGCTCAACTGTAGAGGCCGATTATCAGACAGGTGCTCTGGCTAATAAAAGCCTGAATGCTTATTTGCTGTCTGCCACCGCTTTTGTTCACCCTGGGCCTTTTCACTTTGGGGCCGGTGTGGATTTAGTTTCGGGAACGAACGCCACAAACACGACTTCCAGCAGCAGTTTTGCTCAGCCCTACGGCAATAATTTTGCCTACTATGGCTATATGGATTATTTCCTGAATATTCCCAATAACAGCAAAAACTTAGGCTTGAATGATTTCTATCTGCGTTCATCCTGGACGCCGTCAGAATGGCCAGTTGAAATTGGCTTTGACATTCATCACTTTATGGCCAATCAAACCGCCTCTAACAGCCAGAATATTTATGGCCAGGAAGCTGACTTTACTGTCACTTATAAACAAGGCAATAACAAATACATCTGGGGATTAAGCGGATTTTTGCCCGGTGGTTTGTTTAGCTCTGATTTATTCTTTGGGCCAACTCGCAATCAGCCTGCTTTCTGGTCGTACATCCAGGCGATTGTAAATTTTTAAGCTGATTCAGTTTCTGAGACTGAGTCAATCTCAGCATTTGGCTCTGATAGCTTTTTTGCCTGTTTGTTCTGACGCATCAGCTCTCCGACCATGTGATCAGCCTGCCGGGTCGTTTCCGGCAGGCGCCATTTGGGCGCAAGCTTTAAAACCCACTCACAGGCTGTTTCAAGACTGACCAGATGGCCTGGCGAAACATAGACGGGTTTGACGTTTTTGCGAGTTCGCAGCGTATAACCAACTAATTCGCCGCGGTTTTTGATTGCCGCCCTGTCACCCCGCTCGGGGCCTGGGTTTGGTGAGTAAATCAGGGGGGATTTAGCGCAGCCAATTGTGGGGATCTGTACCCAAAGCCCCAGATGAGAGGCCACACCCATCCGCCGGGGATGGGCAATGCCCTGGCCATCGCAGACAATTAAGTCAGGCGGAGCTGAGAGCTGTGACAGTACTTTCAGCAAGCCTGGGATTTCGCGAAAAGATAGGAAACCCGGTAGATAGGGAAGTGTCGTTGTGCCTGCAAAGCTTGCTTTTTCGAGGACTTCAAGCGTATCGGCATCTAGCACAACTGCTCCTGCAACATAGTCATTGCTGTCTAGCGCGTAAGATACATCAACACCCGCAACTCTGCGCACAGGCCCTATTCTATCTTCGATAATCAGTTTCGGCGCTAATTCTTTTTGAATCTGTGTAGCGGTTTCAAAATCGATATCCCATTTGTGTAGGGCTTTCATTAAGAGCCTCCTGTTGGCAGGATGAGGTCATTGGATTGCTGTTGGTTTGATTTCCATCATGCCATAGAGGCTTGGGTATGGGTTAAACTGAGTCAGGACTCGTCGCTCACAGGAGGCTGTATGTTCACTTCTGCTCTGCTTGCGTTTTCACTGTTACTTGGTCAACTTCCCCCCGTCCCTGGTAAAGAACCTCATCCGCTGGTAATTGGCCATCGTGGTGCATCGGGGCAGCTCCCCGAACATACCCTTGAGGCTTATGAACGCGCCATTGAACAAGGTGCTGATTATATTGAGCCAGATTTGGTTGTGACCAAAGACGGTCATCTGGTGGCCCGTCATGAAAACGAAATTGGCGGCACAACTGATGTTGCGATCCGTTTTCCCAAACGTGAGCGCACCCAGTTGATTGATGGTCAGGAAATGAAAGGCTTTTTTACTGAAGACTTTACGCTTGAAGAACTGCGCAGTCTACGCGCACGTCAGCGGCTTTCGTTTCGTTCACAAGCCTATAACGGTAAATACGCCATTCCGACATTTGAAGAAGTGCTAGCTTTAGTTGAGCGAAAAAATCGCGAAACCGGCCGTCAGATTGGGCTCTATATTGAAACCAAACACCCGACTCATTTTCAAAAAATTGGCTTGCCGATTGAGCCCCGCTTGCTGGCTGCTTTAAAGGAACATCAGCTTGATAAGGCTGGAGCGCCAGTTTATATTCAATCCTTTGAAGTGAGTAATTTACAGTGGCTTAAGCGCCACAGTGAACTACGCTTGATTCAGTTAATCGAAGACGTAGGGCAACCCGCTGATCAAATCGGGACTAAACTGAGCTATGCCAGTATGATCACACCTGCAGGACTCCAGCAGGTTGCAACTTATGCTGTTGGCATTGGGCCTTATAAACGTCTCATTGTGCCTGAACACGATGGACGGCTTCAGGCACCAACCCATCTGATTGAAAACGCTCATGCTGCAGGTTTGCTGGTTCATCCCTGGACTTTCCGCACAGATAAAGAATATCTGGCCGAAGACTATGAAGGCAATCCCGAAGAAGAGTATCTTCAGTTTTTTGCCTTAGGCGTTGATGGTGTGTTTTCGGATTTTCCTGAGGACGCTTTTAATGCGCGTGAACGCTGGTATCGACAAGAAATACCTGGTCGTTGACCGTCCGAATTGTGCTCAGTTTAGCGCTTGACTAAAATACGTTGACCACTGTCGACTCCAAATTGATCCAGATAAAGCACGGGCTGGGCCCAGACTTTTCCAGCAGGCAGCAGTTTTAGAGGGATTCTTGCTTCCCAGCTTAAGCTGCTGTTTGTAAGCGTCTGAACAGGACTAATCGCAACCGCTGAACCGTCAGGTAGCGTAAAGGCTGCATCTGAGATCATCAAGGGTTTACTGCCTGCCGCATCGCGGTAGAGTCTGACCAGAATTTGGGCCAGTTTGCCTTCGCCAAGTGTTTCAGCTTGCCCCGAAAAGACCAGCTCACCTTTTTCAATCCGCTGTTGCATCAAGCTGATCGGTTCAATTACATGCTCTTCAGACTGCATGATGATCTGATCATTTGCCTGATTTAAGGAGAGATCTGTTGGGGTTACTGTTGGTTGGGCTGTTGGGTTGGGAGTGGGTTTTGTTTCAGGGATTTGGGCAGGACGAACAACAGGGGAAGCTGGAGGCTTCTCAGCGCTGGGTTTAGGGGCATCTGCTGTTTGAATGTCTTCGCTTTCATGATGCGTGTTAGCTTCAGCATGACTGGGCTGATCGGGAATATTGGCCCGACTGCTTAATGGCATATGTCGCGCAATGCGGTTGACCATATCAAGGGGACGATCGTTGACCGCGTCTTTGGCTACATAGCCTTCACGAACCACTCTGGCAAATTGACGATAAGAAATCCAGCCAAAGCCTCGATCTGCCCAGCGGCTGCCCCAAGAATTCATGACTTTAAATGCTTTGCGGTGTTCATCGTAGCCAACAACGATCAGCGCGTGGCCACCAAGGGATTTGCCTGATGAACGCTCCCAGGTTCGACCAGCTTTGAGTTTAAACAGGCTTTCGTCAATCACGGCACCGATCATAATTGGGTAGCCGGCATGAAGCTGGGCTTTGAGTTCTTGAGCATCAGCAACATTGACTTTTCGCCAATAAGCAATCCGGTAACGTTGGGCAGATTTTAACTGTTTAGGTGAGGGGCGACGAGTAAAATTGTCGACATCATAGGGCATTTCTGACCAGGAGAGAGCCCCGCGGTCAGACAGCAGGTTTAGCGCATCGACAAGCGTGGCGCCACTATCACGTCCTTGATTGATCTGGTTATAGACAAAAGCAGGACTAAAAATCCGCTTCATATCAGGTTGCCCAGAGCTCATCAGTTCATAGCGCTGCTCGAGTTTTTCCTGATAAGTTTTAAGGGCATAGGCGCTGACCCAGGCCACGCAGGAGTTTTGTCGGCCTTGAAAGCCGGGTGTCGGCATATGTTCGCTAAGGTCTGCGGTCTTTGGCAGTCGCGATCCGGAAAAAGGCAATTCAGCTAATTGAATCCGGTTAAGCTCTTCGGGTTTAACAAATTCAAGACCCATTGTCGCCGGCAGTTCAGAGGAGGATGTTCCTCCTCCTCCTCCTCCTCCTGCGGCGACGGGGCCTAAAGTTAAGAGTGTGGCGCTAAAAATTTGTTTAAACATCAAGGGCCTCCAAAAAGAGGACAAATCAGTCCGTATAGTCTAGTTGAAGTGATTTTCTGAAATTATTTGGCTAGCCACATGTTGTAGTTAACAAATGCAAAAGGCTGAACCGCTTTTTTGAAAATCTGAATTTTTGTTCCGACTGGAACAGAAGAGTAGACCCACTTGGCCCCACCAATGTTCACCCATTGGCCACCTTGTTGAACCCATTTATTGCTTAAGCGCAGACAGCCATGGGAAGCCGGTACGCCTAGTGAATAAAGATAGGCTTCACCTGTCAGGCCATGATTGCCGTATTCATAGCTATGGCCAGGTACCAGAATAGTGGTCCAGAATGGCATCACAGATTCATAAAGCGTTGATTTAGGTGAAGCAATTTTAACACCTAAGCGGAACGTGCCCTGCGGAGTGAGTTTGCCAGGTGCTGCGCTAGACGTGAGCAGTTTCTGGATGATTTCACCGCGATAAGTGACTAAATAATACTGACGCTGGGGCTGTTTTGCATTAAGTGAATGATGCAGATTGACCCAGACATGCCAGAGATTGGGATCTTTTTGATAATTGCTGATATCGATTGGGACAGGGAAAACAGTGGCTGCAAAAGGTGATACAGAAGCCAGGACGTTTCGTGCGGGCGCTTGATTACCACTGGTCTCGATTTTGACTTGTTTACGGCCAGCAGTTCGGAAAACCAGGCTGACGTTGTGGACGCCAGGGGCTTTAATTTCAAACGGGATGGCTTCTTTGACAGTAGAGCCTTGATTGTAGGTGCC
>CAJYHH010000168.1 GCA_913773825.1 Candidatus Sericytochromatia bacterium
GCCCCATAACTTGTCGGCAACAATAATTGCCACGCTGACAGTGGCGCGCACGCCCATATTGCGCAAATATTCAAGATGGTAAGGCGATACTGAGCGCAGGCTACAGCCTGTCAGATCAACGCTGTCAGCGCGCAGACCCTTACGCGTCAGCAATGGCACAGGCCCCGAATACGCGTCATGAATACAGCGCAGGCGTATTTTAAGATAAAGGTCTCGTGCAATCTGAGGAATATCCGTGGCGGGATAATGCAGCCCAAGATAGGGTTCCCAGTCGCTGCGACGCGCTTCTGCTATTACGTCGCCAGCGTTGTGAGCATCAAACTGATAAATCATCACCCGGTCTAAGCCCAGATCCTGGCGGATTTGGTCTGCCACCCGCTGACTGGCTTCGTATGGATTACAATCAGCCAGCTGCCTGGGATCGGGTTGGGACAGCGCAGCCGGTTCATTTGTCAGGGGGAGCCACTCAAGCTGGAGCAGATCCTGATGTCGGCTGACGATTAACTCGATGCCAGGACGGTTTGCTAAATGAATACTCTGGGCCTGCTCTGTCCAGGTTTGTATCTGCAGATTGGCGCCAATTAGAGCCTGCAGATCATAGGCCTGATCAAAATTTTTAACGGGGTATTGGGTCTGGCTATTCCAGTTTTCGCTGCAGGCCTCTGGTTGTAAAGAATCTGCGTCAAGTAAAAGCAAAGAGCCCTGGGCCTGAAGACGGCCGGTGCGGTCGAGCACTTCACGTTCACATGCAGAAAAGTCAAGTTCGATGTCGGGTGACGTTTGAGTATCGTGATGGAACTGTATCTGTGAGCTGCCTTCCAAGAATGCCCCGCTAACTTGATTGATGAGAACCAGAAAGTTGTTGACTTTCCCAGAAATCGACCATCATTTATTTAAATCTATTTAAGTTTAGATATTTTAACATGTCATTCTATGCTGTGCCCGACATTCTGTCCCACACTTTATATAATTTAAGCGAGTTAACCCAGTTCAGTGAGTTTAGTGAGTTAAGCGAGGATTTCGACGGGACGGGCAAAGATTTGAGCAGCCAGTTCAAAGGTTTGGTTCGCACGCTTACAAGCAAGCGTGATGTCTTCTGCCTGAGTCAGATGTTGATTGACCAGAGCTGAAAAGCGAAGCCAGCGATCGCGTAGTTGTTCAGCATAGAGACCGTAATAATGAAGCGCAAAACGCTCTGAAAAAACACGCTGTTTAAGTAAAGCGCGACGAATCACCTGGCCGCCCAGGGTCGCGCCTTCCAGCACATAAGCTGCACCCAGAGCTTCTGGCAGATTGAAAACGGACTGTTCGGGCCAGCGCCAATGTTCAGGATTTAAATCCAGCGCCACCAGATCCTGCTCAAGGGCTGGCAATTTGCGGCGCAGCTCACCATAAGCCAATTCTGGCAGTTTTGAGTCCAGATAACGCACCAGAGCAGGTTCATACGCACAGTGAAGCTGGTAATGGTGAATAATCAACTCGCGATAAGCGTTTAAGGGCATATTTGACAGGCCGGATTCCGGGATGGTCAGGGCTTCGAGCTGATTATGAGCGGTTTGGGTAGCGCTTTTGAGCGCTTGCATGGCAGTCTGTGCCTCTGAACCTGATGCTGAAGGGGCTGAAGATGTGGGGTTAGTTGAGCTATTCATGGCCATAGCTTAACACGGTGTCTGGATCCGATAGTACCTGTTTTAAGACGAAAAAAACGTCCCTTGTTGACACTCAAGGGACGCATATGCATTCTTACGGCGAATGATTAAGAACTACCGCTTTAAAACCAGACGCACTTTGTTCAGTAGCGGGCCAAGGACGTTTTGGTCCGTATTTACCGCACTGACTGCCCGTTTATTGGCGATCTGGTGTGCTGGAATCGACCACGATTCTGTGGCGGGAGTCTGAGGCAGAATTCCAGGAATAACAAGGCTGCCGCCGCTGTCAGCGCCAGCGCGAGCCAATTTGTGAGCCGGCTGACTCCAGTTAGAGGTGCGGGTTTTGGCGGGTTGAATAACCACAGACTGGCTTGGGCCGCAGACATTCTGGGGCCGGGCAATTTTGTGGCTGGGCACGCCTAAATAAGCGCCTTTACAGGGGTTTGCAGATTGAGTCTGCTGAGCCAGGGCAGGCATTGCCAGCATCATGCTGAAACCGAGGCTAAAGATCAGTTTGGTCATAGGGATCACCTCAAGTTTATTTTTGTAAGGCAAATACTTTTAATGATGATAGCATTTGCTATCATTCTTGCATTTTTTTTAGTCAAAAAACAAGAGGATTAAAAAATATACCCCGTGCGGTATCTGTTGCCCGTGATTAAAATCTGCTTTCTGAGGCTTGTATATTTTTGTTGTTAAATCTGTTTTTGATTGAGATGGGTTAAGTTTTAATTTTCCAAATCACAACAGATTTATAACAAATCTCTTGAACCGTTTAATGTTAAAGCATTGGGCTTAAATGACTGCTCAGATTGTGTTTGGGAGGTTTGCCTAAATGTCTTGAATTTGTGATTTTTTATTTTAAAATCAATATATTAAAATAAATTAAATTGTTAAAAGCTGGGTTATGATAAGCCCATTCAGCTTGAATAACGCTTAGTTATGTCAAAACAGATAGATCTAAGCGATTTTAAGTCAAACGGCCATGGAGGAAAATATGCAAGATAACGTTATTATCATCACGGGTGCCGCAATGGGTCTGGGCCTGGCTGCTGCACAGGAACTGGCTCGCCAAGGCGCTAAATTGGTTTTGGTTGATTACAATGCCGAAAGTCTTCAGACTGCTTTAACAGAACTCAAAGCACAGACCCCCGAGCTAGAAGCCATTACGGTTACCGCTGATGTTTCAGACGAAGCAGCGGTTAAAAACTACGTTGCTGAAGCGCTCAATGCCTATGGACGGATTGATGGACTGTATAATAATGCAGGGATTGAAGGTCGCCAGGCTGGGATCACCGACTATGATCTCGACGTCTTTAAAAAAGTCATTGATATTAACCTGATGGGTGTGTATTACGGCATGCGCTATGTGCTGCCTGTGATGCAAAACCAAGGCTATGGCAGGATTGTGAACGTCGCTTCAGTTGGCGGGATTCGGGGCGTGATGAATCAGGTCGCTTATGTTGCCAGTAAACACGCTGTTTCAGGCATGACCAAAAATGCGGCGTTAGAATATGGCCGTTATGGGATTCTGACTAACGCAATTGCACCTGGCGCCATTTTGACACCGATGGTGGCAGAAGCTTTTAAACAAGTTAATCCTGAAGATCCCAAAGCCGCTGAAACAGAATACGCTCAGCGCAATCCAACCAAACGTCTGGGCCAACCCCAGGATGTAGCCAAAGTTGTGGCTTTTTTAATCAGCCCTGAAAACGGCTATGTCAGCGGCCAGACCCTTGCTATTGATGGGGGTGAGTCTAATATCTACGGCAATTCTTAGTTAAAAGCTGAGAGTTAAAAGCTGAATTAGAACTTTAAACCAGCCTGCTGTTTATACCCCATAAGCAGCAGGCTGGAATCAGGTGTTTTTAAGGCTGGCTGGCAATCAGGGCTTCTAAAATTTGTTGGTTATTTTCAGCGCCATTATTGTTTAAAGCCACAATGAGATGACCCCGCTTGTGATTGTAAACCAGCAAAGATCGGAATCCAACCCAGGAGCCATTGTGTAAAACTAAATGATGGGCAGGATTAACGACCCAGCCATAGCCATAGCTTGTTAAGCTGCCATCATTAAGTTTGCCAGGAGAGATCATTCGCTCCAGACCGGCTTTAGAAATCAATTTTGCCTGCCACAGGGCCTGCTGCCAGTGATAAAGATCAATCACCGAGCTATAAATCCCGCCGTCACCCACAACTCCATCAAGCCAGCCCAAATCGTTTTCCAGCCGCATTGGGCCTAACTGACGAATGCCTTTGACTAAGGGAACCGTTTTACCTGGCTCGTAGACAAAGCTGTTTTTCATACCTGCGGGTTCAAAAATATGGTTTTGCACATAGCTTGCAAAACTCTGTTTGGACACGGCTTCAACCAGCAACGCTAAGATCACATAGCCGGCGTTGCTGTATTGATACTGGCTACCGGGCTTAAATAGTAATGTAGGCCGATAGCGCTGATAAAGTTTTAGCACATCCCGATTGTGAAGGGTTTTGCTGCTGTCAGCGTGTTGGTCAGCCAAATCCAGATATTCAGTTAAGCCAGAGCGATGTCCTAATAATTGATCAATGGTGATATCTGGGTAGGGCAGCGGGATGTACTTCTGGACTTTGTCCGTTAATAAGAGCTGTCCTGTTTCGGCCAGCTGATTAATCGCTAAAGCCGTAAACGGCTTAGAGAGTGAGGCCAGATTAAAGGCTGAGGCAGGATTTAATTTGGCTGTGCGTTGATAATCGGTAAATCCCTTGGCAGCCTGAAAGACAATTTTGCCTTCTTTGCTGATTAAAACTGCGCCATTAAACTGGCGATACTGGTCAAAGGCCTCTTGATAACTGCGAGCAGATTTAGCGCTCTTGGCCCACAGACTTCTGGCAAGACCCAGGCCCGTGCTGATGAATAACAGACTCAGCGCAGTCAAGGAAAAACCTTTGCGTAAACGCGGCGATAAACTCATACTTCTTATCATTCTCAATCAAGTTAAAATCAAAATCGGGGTGGGCAATTTTGACTTTATAGGGGCGTTTGAGTAAAAACTGAACTCAAACAGATCAGTGCCTAAGTTTTTAAGAGCTGATTTAAGTGCGGCAGTTGAGCATCAAATTGATCAAGGGCGGCCTGGGCAGATTGCCAGAAGGGCTGATGTTCAGCCCCGGCTTTAAGCGCTGTTTCAAGCTCACCCATGGATTTTGCAATTTCAACTAAACCCAGATTGGCTGCCGCGCCACGAATTGCGTGCGCGAGGCTGATCGCAGGCTTTGTTTCAACCTCTGCCAAAGCCTGAGTCAGCTGCTGGCGCTGCTGGTGCATAATGTTTGCGCACTCTGTCAGCAAATCCAGATACAAGGCTCGATTGCCGCCTGTGCGGCGCAGGGCTGATTTTAAATCCATGCCTGGGATAGGGGGGAAATCAGGTTGACTGGATGATGTTACAGCCACTTTGGCAGTTATCGGTGCGGGGGCTTGTAACAACCAGCGATGAATTTGACCCAGTAACTGATCTAAATCGATCGGTTTGGTTAAATAATCATTCATCCCGGCATCCAGGGCTTTGGCTTTAACTCCTTCAATGGCGTCAGCGGTCATGGCTAAAATCGGCAGATGACAAAAGCGCTTGCGGGCGCGAATTAAGCGCGTTGCTTCAAAGCCATCCATCACGGGCATTTGTAAATCCATTAACACCAGAGCATAAAAATCGCTGGCTTGTTTATCCAAAATCATCAGGGCTTCTGCGCCGTTGGCTGCAATATCAATGATAAAACCATAACCCTCAAGCAATTCTCGGGCTACCCGCTGATTAACCGGATGATCTTCAACCAATAAAATGCGCGTGCCTTGAAACGGTAAAAGCAGCTCTTTAAAATAGTTATCCTGAACTTCTGGCTGTGGACGAAGCGTCTGGGTCTCGCCAAAGGTATCACTTAAGAGATTATAGAGCTGAGACGGCGTAATGGGTTTATGCAAAACCCGTTTAAATTCACCTGTTAAGCCGGTTTGCGGCAGTTCATCAGGAGCCGCCGCCGTCATGAGTACCCGCTGCGGCGCAGGCGTTTGCTGCTCAAAAGGCTTAATCAGACTGGCCAGATCCAGGCCCGGTAAGCGCCAGTCTACCAGGATTAAATCAAAGCGCTGAGACTGACTCAGGCGCTGAAGCTCGGGCAGATTGTCAGGGCTGGCCAGCCAGATATCGGTTTTAATCCCAAAACGGCTTAAATAGTCAGAGAGAATATCCAGCACAATCTGATGATCATCAATTACCAGAATCCGTTTGTGGCTCAGATCGATGGGCAGCTGGTGTTGGGCATGTGAGGTTTCAGCTTGACTGCCCAACACGACGTCAAAGTAAAAACAGCTGCCCTGACCTGCCTGACTGGTAAAGCTAATCTGGCCGCCCATCAAACCGACTAAAACCCGTGAAATACTTAAGCCCAGACCGGTGCCGCCAAAATTGCGCGTCGTCGAGGTATCGGCCTGACTAAAAGCCTGAAACAGTCTGGCACCTTCACTTTCACTAATGCCAATCCCTGTGTCGCGCACTTCAAAGCAGAGCTTGACCGACTGTTGATCCTGAGCCAGTAGCCTGACCGACAGGCTGACTTCCCCGCGATGGGTAAATTTAATCGCATTGCCAACCAGATTAACCAGAACCTGCTCCAGCCGGAGCGGATCCCCAATCAGCTGGCTGGGTAAAGACTCACCCATTTTTACGACTAACTCCAGGCCTTTTTCCTGAGCGCGGCGACCTAGCAAATTAAACAGATTGTCGAGAACTTCGTTTAATTCAAACGCCGTGCGCTCCAGATGCAGCATGCCTGCTTCAATTTTAGACATATCAAGAATATCATTGAGAATTCCCAAAAGATTCTGAGCAGCTTGCTGGTTGCTGCGCACATAATCTAACTGCCGATCTTCGAGATTTGTGCGTAACAGGAGCTGGTTTAAGCCAATGATCGCATGTAAAGGGGTGCGAATCTCATGGCTCATATTGGCCAGAAATTCGCCTTTGGCGCGGCTGGCGTCTTCAGCTTTTTGACGGGCTTCAATCAGCTCTCGCTCACGACGCTGACGTTCGCTGATATCATCAAAGACGGCCACAGCGTGACTGATGCGTCCCTGCTCATCGCGAATGGGCGAGGCTTTAATTTCAAGGGGAATTGCGTCAGGTGCTTGCCAGAGCATGACATCATCCGCTTCTGCTGCTTCACCTTTTAGCGCTCTGACCAAAGGCAGTTGTTCAAAGGGATAAGGCTGGCCTGCCAGCGTAAAATAAGTCTGATCTGCGTGTTCGGGGCGAAACGCCGGATCAGACAGCCGCTTCCCGCGTCCAGAAATTTCTCTGGCCCGTTGATTGGCATAAATCGCTTGACCTCGATAATCAACGACAAAGATGCCTGCCGGCACGGCATCCAGCATCTGGCGCGTGCGGGCTTCACTTTCACGCAGGGCGACTTCAGCTTGTTTGAGGTCTGTAATATCATGATAAGTAATAATAATGCGCTCTCCTGCCAAAGAAGCGGTTGCTTCAACCCGGCGCTGTTCGCCACTTTTACAACTTAGCCAAAGCGTCAGGGTTTCGCTATGAGGCTGTTCGGGATGGAGCGCGGTTAAAATCGAGCTGATTTTTGTCAGCATCTCAGCGCGATAGTCTGGATCCCGAAAGGACTTCAGAGACCAGGTGGTAATATCAGGAATATCATGGGGCTCCCAGCCAAAAAATTTTGTAAAAGCAGCATTGACATAAGGGGGATTCAACAGATCATGCTGGGGAATGACCAGAACCGGGACGGGCATGCCTTCAAGCAATTGTCGAAAAGCTTCAGCGCTGTGCTGCAGCTCATCTGCCTGCTGTTGCTGAGCTGTAATATCCCGACCTATGGCGATGAGGCCAATCATGTCTTGCTCGCGATGATAAGGCACTTTAATTAATTCAAAATGTTTTAATTGGCCGCGATGCATAAGGGCAAATTTTTCGTAAACGCTTTCACCGGCTTGGACCCTTGCCATCTCTTGTAAATGGTTATCACGGCGCTTGTGCAGGGTTTCTAATTCATAACTCAGCTGCCCGATTATCTGCTCTGGGTTTAAGCCTATAAAATCAGCAAAGCTTCGATTGCAGCCCAGGATGCGGCAGTCTAGATCTGTGTAATAGACAAATTCAGGGACCGCATCCAGCAAACTGCTAAAGAGCGCCTGATTACCCGTTGTCATGTCAAGCGGAGCAAGCCCCAGATCAAACGCCCAACCTTTCAGATAGTTTTCTCCGTCCTGCAGGCTGCTGCGCCCTCTCAGCCAAACTTTACGGTTGCCTTCACGCCGGGTTTTAAGCTCACAGACCCAGTTAAAGTCCTGATCAGGGAGAAGATTTGCAAGTTCAGCCTGCTGGCTCGGACTTAAGAGCTCCGCGATTGACATATCATCCTGTAAAAAAGCAGCAGCCGAATAACCGGTTATCGCTTTAACGCCCTCACTGATCCAGACCGCGCTGAATGACGCATCCTGGCGACAGCAAAAGCCAAAGCCCGGTAAAAGCGTCTGCATGGCGGCTAAGGGGGCATGTTCAAAGGACTGATCCATGCTTCAAATTATACGCGCTTTGATTCAATTCGACTCCCAGACGTCATCGCCAGCATAAAAAAAGCTAAAAGCGGCTAAAAACCGCTTTTGACAAGCGCTTGAAGCAAGAAAACCTTGCGATAGACTGACTTTGCTGAGACAAATTTAAGTTTATCCAGCCTTAAACCAGACAGGTCTGATTTAACTTAAACAGCCAGTAGACAACATCAGCAATAAAGGCTATCTAAATTTAAAATCAGGCATCTTAGGTAAGATATTCAGAGAAATAGGGTGGGAAGACTGTTTTTAGAAGGATTTGAAAATGCAAAAAGCTCGCTATCGTAAAACAGCCCTTGCTCTCTCTTGAGTATGTGTCAGCCTTTAGCTTCAGGCAGACTCTCAGACAGTTGTGTCGGTCTTCAGCATATTAGTGAAGGAAGTTAGTGAAGGAGATTAGTCGCCTTAGGCCCAATCAAAAAACGGACGCCAGCTTAGGCTCTGGTCATTGCCGGAGTCTAGGTTTTCAGGACGGCTTTATTTGTCTGCTTGTAGCTGACTGCCATGAATGGTGGCCTGAAAGCCTAAAATAGCACCAAGGGCAATTTCAAAAGTGTCCTGACGTTTTTTTAGCGTATTCGCTACCAGCATCAGCTCATCTGGGGTTGAAATCTGCTCAAGTCCAGATTCGCGCAACACAACCCGAAGCAGACGTTCACCCGGTCCTTCACCGAGTAAGCGTACGGCCTTTTCATAAGCAAGTTGATGGAGACGCTGATTCATTTAAACGCTTTTTAAAACCTTGTCCTTAGGCCTTGTGTTCCAGTTCAGCCAGTCTGGCCAAGGCCCGTTCAAGCTCGTCACGGGCCTGAATCACAGCGTTACCGGCTTCTTCGGATTGGGTGATAACTTCAGCGGCTAAAGCTTCAGCAGCGGTCCGGGCCTGATGTTCACGCGCCAGAGATTCCTGCAGCTCTTGAGTTTTTTCATCACGGACGCGGGCAATTTCAATCTGAGCCGCCACCCGCGCCAAAAACTCACCGGCTGTAAACGGTTTGACAATATAATCATTGGCGCCGGCGTTCATGCCTTCGGCTGTTTTGTTATCACCAGCACGAGCTGATGACAAAATCACCGGCAGGGTCTGCGTACGCACATCCGCACGCAGGGTCCGCACCAGTTCAAGTCCGTCAATCTCTGGCATCATCACATCAGAGACCACCAGTGCAGGGAGATCTGCTTGAAGTTGCTCAAGTGCTTCACGACCATTGGCAGCCGTTGTCACGCGGTAGTCAGAGCGGTTCAGCAAGCGGGTCAGATAGTCGCGGACATCTGCATTGTCATCCACCAGCAGCACATGGGCTCCATGACCGGATGAGGTTGTGCTGCTTTCAAGCTGGGCATCCCTTAACCAGCCACTGGCCTCTGCGGCATAAGTCCGGGCCCGGTCCGACGGACTTGAGACACTTGAACCTGAGACAATCGCTTCACTGGGCAAATGAGCATGCCCAAATGGGATTGTCACCCGAA
>CAJYHH010000169.1 GCA_913773825.1 Candidatus Sericytochromatia bacterium
TTGTGGCATCTTGAGCGGGCGCTTCACTTTTAACCTGCTCAACTTTCGCCATTAAAGCTTCACGTGTCTGGGTCTGAAGCTGTTGCAGCTGTTCAGGGCTGAGAATATCTTTCTGAGTCAGGCTGGCTTCAAAATAGGCTAAGGGATCTGCTGCGCGCACAGGCTCAAGAATCTGACCTGAAGGATTACTCGAAGAAGAATGATGGCGGCCGCGCTCAGTGCGGTACTCCAGCAGATAGGGCTTACGTTCACGGCGGATATAGTCAAACGCTACTTTCGCTGATTGATAGACTGACAGAACATCTGTGCCATCCACTATCTGCCAGCCGGGCCGTGGGCTTGCTACATAACTGACATCTTCAAGTGCTGGGCTATAAGACGAGACATAAGCTTTGAGATGCTGATCATCAGGGACTGAGGACGTGGCAATTTTGACGCCAACCCCCCAGGCACTCTGGCAGGCTGCCGCTGAACCTTCGGCATAAGGCGTGTGAATACCCGCTGCATTATTTGACACCAGAATCAGAACCGGCAGTTCACGCAGAGCGACTTCTTGGAGCATGACCCAGAAATCCGCTTCAGCACATTGAGCATCACCCAGATGAACCACGGTCAAAACCGGTTCAGTGCTCAACATTTTCTGAACTAAAGCTGTGGCATAACCTTTGCCAGCCTGTACCGTTACAGTAGAAGATACTGGCACAATATTCAGATCGGGCTCTGAGAAGTGGCTGACCATCTGGCGCCCTTTTGAAAAGGGGTCTGAGTCGCGCATGGCAGCCTGGCGCATCACAGCTTCAGGCTCAAGCCCCATTCCAATGGCAATCGGCAATGAGCGGTAATAAGACGACAAAACATCATAGTTGAGGCCTGAGCCAGCGTTCATTAACATGCCGATAATCACTAAGGGTTCTTCAAAGGTTGAGCCAATGTAAAAAGGATTACCCAAAATGCGCGGCTGAGCCAGAATCTCGTCAAGCTGACGACTGAGCAGCATCTTTTCATAGATGCGAACCAGAGTTTTAGAATCAGGCTGTGTGGCTTGCATGGCAGGCTCCTTATTATGTCTTTGCAGAAGGTTTCAGGCATTATACCGCTGGTGGCTCGTTGCTAGTGGCTTGTAAATGATCAGATAGATGATCAGAAGATCAGCGGGATGTTCTTACTGAGCTACTAGCGACCAGCTACCGGCCACCAGCTATAATACCCCCATGCGTTTTGCCAATCCAGAAGCATTTTTGCTGCTATTGTTGATTCCAGCCTATCTTATCTGGCGCTGGCGTAGCCAGCCGCGCACAGCTGGGCTGCCTTTTTCGGCGTTAAGCTTATTTAGCGGCGTCAGGCGCTCTTTGCCCTGGCTGGGCTGGTTATCTGCACTTTGTTATCTTTTGAGCTGTGTTTGTTTAGTCGCTGCCCTGGCTCGGCCCCAATATGGCCGCGAGCAGATTAAAACCAGCCAAAAGGGTATTGATATCATGCTGGTAGTTGATATCTCTGCCAGTATGCTGGCCAAAGATTTTAGCCCCAATCGCCTAGTTGCCGCTAAACGCGTGCTCGATAGTTTTATTAACCGTCAGCAAGGCCATCGCCTGGGTGTGGTTGTTTTTGCCGGTAAAGCTTTTACGCTGATTCCGCTGACAACAGACTATTCTTTAGTGGCAGATTCTGTCCGCGAGATTTTTCCTGAAATGGTAAAAGATCCTGGTACCGCAATTGGTGATGCGGTTTCAACAGCAGTTTATCGCTTGCGTAAACAGACGACACCGAGCCGCGTAATTGTGTTGCTAACAGACGGAGAAAACACAGCCGGCGCAACCCAGCCGATTGTGGCGGCTCAGATTGCCCGTGATCTCAATATGCGAATTCATGTCATTGGCATGGGTCGGCCTGAAGGGGTGCCTGTGCCGGTTTTTGATCCGCGTACAGGCCAGGAAGTCTATTTGCGCAATCCTGACGGCAGTTTGTATTTAAGCAAAATCAACGAAGAAGATCTGGCTAAAATGGCTTCCATGACGGGTGGTCTGTACTTTAGAGCAGATAATGAAAATACGCTGAGCGCCATTTATGAGCAGATTGGCCGCATGGAAAAAACGGCGTTTGAAACCCGTAAATCCACAGTCTATACCGAACATTATGAGATTTTTTTGCTGCCAGGCATGTTGCTTTTACTGCTGAGTCTGATCCTGCGCTGGACCCGTGGTCAGGTGCTGGAGGCAGCAGGAAGCGAGTAGCTGGTTGCTAAAAGGGAGCCTGAATCTTGTGGCTGATGCGCTCAACTTGCAAAGAAAGCGATAATTACGAGCCACTGGCGACAGGCCACCAGCGGCCAGCTTCGCTCGCTACGCTGCTTGTTCGTTGTCTTTAGCGGTTTTAGGGAAGAAAAACATGAGTGGACGATGCAGACGTCGCGCCCATGAGTATTCATTGTGGTGACCGTGAGGATCTTCATAATAGCTGAAGTCAACGTTTTCACGATATCCCAAGCCTAAAAACTGCTCACGCATTTTACGGGTCATGCGCAGGGTATATGAGTTGGCATCAGGCTGATCAGCGCCACACTCATAGATGCCCATATCCATCCAGAGCTTAAGGTTTTTAGGGTAGTTCTGAACATGTTTGTGGACAATGCCATTGCCCCACCAGAATGAGGGGGACATCATCGCAATTTTGCCAAAGACATCATAATAATGACGGCCAATATAAAAATTGATCAGACCCCCTAAAGATGAACCCATAATCGCTGTGTTATTGCGATCCGCTAAAGTACGGTAGCTGCGGTCAATAAACTGCTTAAGCTCTTTGCTTAAAAAGCGGGCATATTTTTTACCGTGGCCACCCTGAAGATGAGGCCCATCAATCACCATCTGGGTCCAGGTGTACTCATACATCCGAGCCGGTGTGTTATAAACGCCAACCACAATAATCTCATCCATCAGGCCTTCTTTGACCAGTCGCTCAACCGTGTCATTGACTTCCCAGGCAACACCAGCAAAAGAGGTGCGGGGATCCATCGTGTTATTGCCATCATGCATATACAGCACAGGGTAACGGCGGTGAGGATGGGTTTTATAGCTGGGCGGCAGATAGACAATAATGTCGCGCTCAAATTCCAGATAACGTGACAAAAACTGCTTATGTAAACGAATGTCTCCGATCAAGTGTGGGTGCAGCGGTGTTGGCTCACGAAAGTTAAAGCCGTAGCTGCCGTTTTCGCTTTCATCCTTATGGCTCAGGCGGAGGGGTGAAACGTCCTCGTCCTGGTAATGAACACCGTGATTGCGGCAGATAAACTGCATCAGGCGGATGACGCGTTTGCTAAGAGTCTTTTTAAACTTGATCTGGAGGGACATGGTCTTTACTACTTCTTGGTTGACGTTCAGGGTCAAGTATACCAAATTTACCCTCTATTTACGTCTAATGGTAAGATGGTTGAGCTCTTCACAGGCTTGTCCAGCTGAGTTTTAAAGCTTAGTCAGATAACCTGTCAGCGCGCTTGTTTACCTATCACCCACCCGAGAAAGTCCCCTTTGCCCGATGATCGATAAAATCCTGACTGATCGCCCCACTCGTCTTTTGCTGCTGATGAGCGCATTTTTTGTTACCAATGCCTTGATTGCTGAGTTTATTGGGATTAAGATTTTTTCGCTAGAGCAGACGTTTGGGATGACGCCATTTGATTTTAGTTTGTTTGGCGAGCCGCATCTGGCGTTTAATCTGACAGCCGGAACTTTGCTCTGGCCCTTTGTCTTTGTGTTGACCGATTTGCTCAATGAATATTTTGGTAAACGGGCTGTACAGACCCTTTCATGGCTGACTGTCGGCATGATTTTTTATGCCTTTGCGATGTTTTATATCGGGATTCAGCTGCCTCCTGCAGGCTTTTGGCCAGGCAGTATGACGGCCTCTGGCGTGCCTGACATGAATCTGGCGTTTAAAGCGGTCTTTGGTCAGGGACTCTGGATTATTGTTGGCTCAATTGTGGCTTTTTTATTGGGGCAATTACTGGATGTGACAGTGTTTCAATGGCTCAAAAAACGCACGGGTGAAAAAGCACTTTGGCTGCGTGCCACGGGCTCAACTCTGGTTTCTCAGTTTATTGACAGCTTTGTGGTGCTGTTTATTGCCTTTTATATTGGCGGTGGCTGGAAGTGGCAGCTCGTGCTGGCTGTCGGCATGGTGAACTATACTTATAAGTTCTGTGTAGCGCTGTTAATGACACCGGTGATTTATGGTGTCCATCGCATGATTGATGATTATCTTGGTGAGCAAGTCTCGTTAGAGATGAGAGAAGCCGCTACCAGCGCCAGTTAAGAGCTTGTGTCTAAACGGTCAGACTTTAAATCGGACGCTGCGTTTGCGTGATGTCGGTTTTTCGCCACGGGCTAGGCGCTGGCGTGTCGCTTTGATCCAGAGGTTGGCGGTATCAGCTTCAACTGAAGTAAAAGATTCGCCATAGCGCTCAATCATTTTGCCCTGATTTTCAAGAATACCGACATCTTGATTAAGAATTACCCTGCCAATTGGCGGCATCAGCAGTTTGACCAGAGGATTGAGGATGCCCATATGCCAGCAGACATGGACATAAATGCGGGTACTCAGCTTTTCTTCAGGGGTGCAGATCTGATAACCGATAATTTTTCGCTCTGGGCCAAAACCATAGTCGACCTGAACAATTGACGGGTAAATAAAGCGATCCTGATGGGTAACCTCGCCTTTAACTAATAAACGTGCTAACAGGCTATCAGCCTGATTTTCTTCATCAATATCGATGATCACCCCGTCGTCTGCCGTGCTGACTTCGGTGTTTGACCAGTGACTGGCAGCTGAGCGAAACAAACCACCATGCACATAACCTGTATGAGGGTTATCGATAAAGTTTTCGACGATATTATCAACGCTATTGCGAATATAGCTCTGTAAGCGGCCATAACCCCAACCTGATTCATCAACGTGGGGCAGGCTAAAAGGGTTTTCATTTGGACGTGGAGTCCGATCACCAGGCCAAATCCAGAGATAACCCTGTTGCTCAAGCAAAGGCAGAGCACGGGTACAAGCACCTTTGGGGATACGGCTTTGGTCTTCAAGAGCGGGTACACGGACACATTGGCCCTGGCTGTTAAATTCCCAGCCGTGATAAGGGCATTGCAGTTTACCTGCGACAACTCGTCCACCTGAAAGCTGGACGTTGCGATGAGGACAGCGGTCAAAAAGTGCGCTGGCACGGCCTTCTGCATCGCGAAATAAAGCAACCGGTACGCCAGCAATTGTGCGAGATAAAGGTTTGTGCTTAAGTTCGCGGGCTTCTGCGGCGATATACCAAGCGTCCTGCAGCATAGAGTGTCCAATTGAGTGAGATGTTTCTAGGTTAACACGCTCACCCAGCGCAAAGCTATCTGGCCCAATCAGCAGTGGGTTTACAGGATACAAAAGGCCTGAATGTTTAAAGGGATCATTTCTGAGTGAAAGATCTAAGTGAAAGACCTAAGTGAAAGATCTGGAT
>CAJYHH010000170.1 GCA_913773825.1 Candidatus Sericytochromatia bacterium
AGCGTGACTGGAGTTCAGACTGTGCTCTTCCGATCTACCGGCTCAGCCAAATGTTTAAGCTGCCAGCCAGCATCCTGCAAGAGTTGAAGCCAGCCTGACACCGTGCGAAAATACCAGGGCATCGGCGTCCAGTTGTTTTGCTCAGGATCCCCAAAGCCCGTAAAATCTTCCCGACGCCAGCCATTGCAGTAGGGTTCACCGGCGTTAAAAGGGTGAAGAGTCTGAATCAGCAAATGGGCATTTTTTACACTAATCTGCCGTAGGGCAGATAACAGCGGCGCCAAGTCTTCGCTCAGCAAAGCAAAATTGGCGATAATCAAGTCATAATCTGATCCTGCCTGAGCAGGTTCAAGGCTCAGGGTGTCGTAGCTTAAACAGAGATAATGAGCCTGTTTGCCAGTTGGCGACTCACTCAGCGACTCATTCAGGGCCTGAGCTTGTTGAATCAGCTCAACAGAACCGTCACAGCCCGTTACAGGCAAGCCCTCTGCACACAGGCGGCGAGTCAGCCAGCCTTCACCACAGCCCAAATCCAGCACTTTAACAGACTTTCGCTCAGAGCAAACCCTTAAAGCCGCCTGAACAATAGCATCATCTGTTACCAGGCGACGGCTTTCAATTCCCTGATCTCTGACCACATCCGTCCAGGCTAAAGCATTCTGTTCCCAGCTGAGCTGCAAGGCTTGCTCGGGCTGAAAAGACTGATCAGCAAAAGACATCTAGACCTGCCTGTTTATCTAAAGTTAAGAATCCCTGGCAAAATTTCAAAGCTAGCCGGGAGTTTACCGGGTGTTTCGCCATCTACTTCCAGCAACAGTTCTGCTCCATCAAGCGGCTCAGCAATGACACGAGTTGCCTGCAAATACCGAATTAAAGGATCTTCAAGATGACGCCCCTGGTAGACCTTGCCAAAACTTGTCACACTATGAGCCAAACCATGATCTTCAAGCATCACAATGTCAAATAAGCCGTCATCTAATTGGGCTCGTGGGGCCATATGCATCCCCCCACCCTGATAACGTCCATTGGCAACAGACACTTGACGCACACGCGTCTGCAAACGTAACTCACCAGCTGGTCCTTCTAAGCGCAGGCTTAAGCCCTGGGGCTGAAAATGAGATAATACTTCTAAAGTTGCCAGAAAAAAGGCGGATTTACCGCCGAGCCGCGCAGCTAGAACCGAGCCGTTTAAACGATTAGACACCGCCCCGCCCAGGCCAAAGCTGGCAATATTTAAAAAATGGCGCAGCACGGGTTCACCCTGATGTCCTGTCAAGCGCACGCGCCCAACGTCCAGACGACGAGTGTTTTTTTCAATAATCTGGCTCAGAGCTTGTTTAGGCGTCGGGCTTAAATCCAGACTGCGACGAAAATCGCCACCTGTACCGCTCATCAGCACCGAGAGGGTTGCAGCGGGATTAATTAACTGTTCGCCCTCAAAAAAGCCGTTAAGCACTTCGTTAAGCGTTCCGTCTCCGCCAACCGCCAGAATCCAGTCAGCGCCGTCATAAATAGCCTTACGCGTCAACTCAGTGGCCTGGCCAGGGCCAGTGGTCTGGCTGAGCACAAAGGGCCCAGCCAACTGACTGAGTCGGGCAGCCAAGGCGGGCCATTGGCGTACGGTGCGGCCTCGCGCAGAGGCTGGATTGAGAACCACCTGCAGTTTCATACGGGGTTTAGGCTCGTTTCATTTCAGCTAGAGATTATTGCCTTAAGACTCTAGATTCTAGCTTGAAACCGCTGTGCGCTGGGGCTCATAGCGGCGCAGTACCGTTTGAATTTCGCTTTGTTTACGCACTTGATCCCAGCCAAAGCGCTCTGCCATTAGCCCTGCAACGCGCTCCAGCAGCTGCTGAGGTGGCTTACCGATTGTGCCCAAACCTGTGCGTCTAAACAGCACATCTTCAAGTCGATAGGCCATTTCGTTAGTCAAAGCATGTTCAATTTCAGCTAAAATATCGGGTTCAGCTTGCCAGAGAGATTCCAGCATACCGGGCTGATTGAGAGCAATCTCCAGCACATCTTTGGCACGCGCCCCATAATGTCGGGCCAGATGCACCAGCAGCTTTTGGGGTAACAGCGGATAACGCTGACGCAAGGCATTTTCAAGCTCGGTGTAATGTTTATACGAGCCTTTACCCCAGACGGGCGTTTCAGCGGTGCGGCAGGCCACTGCAGGTAGATTGAGCTTGCTTAAAACCCGATCAACGGTCTGCTCAGCCAGCAATCGAGCGGTGGTATATTTACCGCCAATCACGGTTAAAAAGCCTTCTAAACCACGCTCAGCGTGATCATAGACCTCAAATTTACGCGATAGCTGATAACTTTCAGTTTTAACGCTGGTTTCAGCTTCGACGAGTGGACGCAAACCACCGTAAAAATAGCGAACATCTTCTAAACTCAGGCGAGCACCCGGCATCAACTGATTGACTTCATCAATTAACTCAAGAATATCTTCTTCGCTGACACGATAGTCGTCAGGATGCCCCTGATACGCTTTATCAGTCGTGCCAATCAAGGTAAAGCCACGCCAGGGAATCAAAAACAGATGACGCCCGGCCGGTGTGGCCAAGGTCATGGCGTTGTTGCCTTTAACCAGCGGGCGGGTCAGAATATGAATCCCAATTGAGCGGGTCAGGCGTTTGGCGGGCTCACCGTCCATCAGCCCCAGCAGCAGATCGGCCCAGGGGCCAGAGGCGTTAATCACCACTTTAGCTTTGACTACAAAACTTTCAGAGCTGAATTTGTCCACAATCCGCGCGCCCTGCATCTGGCCTTCGGTGACAATAAAATCTGTGACTTCACAGTAATTTGCCAGCTCAGCGCCGTGCTCAGAGGCACTTAACAAAAAGTCCAGAGTCAGTCGCTCAGGTGAAAGCATCTGGCAGTCGTAATAGACAAAGCCGCCATTGAGCTTGTCATGGGGCAGACCTGGCGCAATCTCTAAAATCTGCTTACGGCTTAAAGGTTTAAAACCTTCTAGCTTTTGGGCGTCTTCTTCTAACCAGCCTTTGTCAAAGGACAAACCTTCATAAAGCAGCATCGCTGCGCCTAATAAAGGCAGACCACTTTTACTGCTCCAGCCGTAAGCGGGAAGCACAAAAGGCAAAGGCACCACTTGATGAGGCGCGATAATTTCCATTGTGCGGCGCTCACGCAAAGATTCCCGCACCAGACCAAATTCCATGTTTTTGAGATAACGTAAGCCACCGTGAATCAGCTTAGACGGCGCTGAACTAGTGGCGCCGCCAAAGTCAGCTTTATCAACTAAAGCAACTTTTAGACCACGCTGGGCAGCGTCCCAGGCGATACAGGCGCCGGTGATACCACCACCAACGATCA
>CAJYHH010000171.1 GCA_913773825.1 Candidatus Sericytochromatia bacterium
GATTTTCCAGAGATAAGTCAGAGGCTGATTTTCAGGATCACTGACGCCCGTTGCGGCCAGGCTGCCTTGATGGCCAGGGCCTTGAAAATTCATGCTGGGCACAATACTGCCAATGACAGGCGGCTGATTGGGGCCTAAGGTCAATTGGCGGGTAAAGCTGGTGGTGTTCACGCCATCAGAGACAATCACCGTAAAATCATGCGTCCCAGCGGGGCCTGACCAATCGGCATTTGCAGAGCCATTATTGGCAAAAGTCCCGGCTGACGCACTCCAGGTATAAGTCAGAGGCTGATTTTCAGGATCATTTGCCAAAGCGCTGACCTGGCCTTCATAGCTGGTCGCGGTCTGATTAAAGGCAAAGCTATGGTTAATCCCCGTGACAACGGGCGCTTGATTAACAGGTGTAACCGGTGCAGGAGCACCACCACCACCTCCTCCGCCACCACCACCGCTACCAGGCGTAGGAGTAGGGGTAGGCAGCGGTACGCTAACAGGGGTCAGGGTAATCCGCTGACGATTAAACTGCTGAGCCAGAATACTCACGTTTGTGGCTTCACCACGGGCCACAATTTTACTTGATGAATCAATGGCCTCAACGCTAATGCGTCGGCCTGCCCCAGCGACAAGAGACATAAACACTAATCGATAGCTTGAAGCATAAACGCCATTAGGGCGCTGTACCGTCTGAACCAGGTCAGGCTGACCAGGGCCTGTAATCGTAATTTTGAGTGAAGTGGTGGATGAGGGAATCGCCTGCAGACCAAAGTCGGGCTGTGGTATACCCGGCCAGTCAATATTGAGCTGCATCTGGCCAAGGTTTTCAGTTTTTACACCGTCCATCGTAATACTGGTAATTTCAGCACTGAGGCCGCTTGCCTGATTGGGCTGCAGGGTCTGGACTGAAGGGGTCTGATTGCTCTGACAGGCGCTTAAAGCACCAAGCGTGAGGAGCAGCAGGCCTGTATGAGTTGCGCGAACAGGAAAACGATGACGAAGGAATGATGATTTCATAATGTATGTTGCTCCTAATCAATATCGAGGACCAGGCCACCAGCGGGCTGGCTGACAGGCGGGTTAAAAGTCGGGGTCGGAGTCGGAACCGGTGTACTGCCCGGAGTGGGTATGGGAGTGGGTACAGGTGTAGGGGTCGGGCTGGCCAGCGGCAGATTCAGGCTCATTGAGCGAAACGCATTAATCCGACCATGGCCATATTGACTATCAAAACCCGTGGGGCCCAGGTCATCTGCTCCTTGAATAATCGCAGTGGCAATATCACTGGGACTGCGTGAGGGCTGCTGGGCTTTGAGCAGGGCAGCCAGGCCGGCGACATAGGGCGTGGCCATTGACGTACCGTTGGCATTGCCATACAGCTGAGCCGAAGGATTCATCTGCTGCAAATACTGGGGCGGTAGAGTGGATAAAATCTGATCCCCTGGTGCCGTGACTGATATCCAATTGCCGTAATTTGAAAAATAAGCGCGCTGATCGCCACTATTCGTTGCCCCAACCGCCATCAGACCCGGCAATTGGCTGGAATAAGCAGCTGGATAATTTGCCACCTGGCCGCCGTCATTCCCCATAGCAGCCAGAATAATTACCCCTTTGCCAACAGCATATTGTAAGG
>CAJYHH010000172.1 GCA_913773825.1 Candidatus Sericytochromatia bacterium
GTTTTAACCGTGCCTGCCAATGCTCTAAACTGGGCATCCAAGTCATACATATAAGCGGGTCTGACCGGATGCTGAGGGCCTGAGCGTAAATGTTCTTCTGGTGGTTTAACCAGCTCAATTCCCGTCAGGCGTGAGGCTTCTTCTTTGTTGACAAACAATAAATCGACACGGGACAGCAGCTCACACATCCGCTCTAAGCCTCTTTCAAGCTGGCGGTTACCGGGGTTAAAAGCAACCCGGATGCCGTTAGCCTCGGCAAAGTCTAAAAGCGGCTCGAGCAGAGCATCAGAGGGCCCACTTAAAGAGGAAATAAAAAACCAGCGGGTCTGCTTAAGACGCTCCCAGTCTAGCTCAGCACTGGCCAACTCACGATTTAAACCGCGAAACGCCAAAATAGAGCGCTCCCCTTCATAGCTGGTCAGAATGACGGAATAACCGGTCTGGCCCTCAGCCTGAACCACCAGTGAAGTATCAATTCCGGCTTGCTGCAAAGCTTCAATGACCTGATCACCCGCGCCATCATGGCCGACTTTAACCAGACAAGCGGTACTTAACTCAAGATTTTTAAACGTCACGGCTGTATTGGTTGCGCCCCCACCCACATTAAAAGCAAGCTGTTCAATCGGCAATTTGGCGCCATAGTCAAAGGCCAGCCAGGCTTTTTCGCGCCGGGCATCGCTTTGACGGATCACCTGGGCGCTGTCACAGCGTAAAAACACATCCTGAGTGGCGCCACCAATGGTAATTACATCGAACATGCTAATTCCTCCTGAATAGACTGAATCACAGCGGCTGGACTCGAAGCACTGCGCAAGGGTAAATGATCACCATGAACAAAGCCGCTGTGGCGCATGGTTTCAAGCTGTTCCAGTAAGGGGTCATAAAAGCCCTGTAGATTTAAAATCCAGCTGAGCTGTTGCTGCAACCCCAGCTGATACCAGGTCATCACTTCAAAGAGCTCATCCAGCGTACCTAAGCCACCAGGCAAAACAATAAAGGCATCAGACAATTCAATCATTCGCTCTTTGCGAACAGCCATATCTGGCACGGTTTCGAGACGCGTGACGGACATCAGCGCACGCTCACGTTCAACTAATAATTCAGGCATAATCCCAATGACTTCACCACCAGCGCGTAAAGCCGCCTGGGCGACTTCACCCATTAAGCCCGTATTGCCCCCGCCATAAACCAGACGCCAACCCGCTTTAGCAATCAGCGTCCCAATTTCAGCTGCCGCCTCGGCATAAATCGTATCGCGACCAGAGGCCGCCCCACAAAAAACACAGACAGAAAAAGTTGAGGCTGTTTTATTCATATTCTAATTTGCTCCTGAGTAGAGCATTTTAGCTGATTACCGACTCTGGTTTGAGCCTTGATTCGAAGTTAAAGCTCTTTGAGCTTGAGTAAAAAAGCGCTAAAACCCGTTAGCACACAGGTCATCAGCACCAGCCAAAATAAACCACTGCTTAATGTCCCCCACTTGATCTCAGTAGCCACAACTTGCTCAATAGCCTGATGACTCCAGCGCACAATGGTGATGTGCTCCAGCCAGGCCGCAAGCCCCACAAGGGTTTTAACCGGCAGCACCATTTTCGAAAACAAAAGCTGGGGAATCAAACAAACGGGTACCAGAGCCAAAGCCACAACATCACTGCTCACCAGCGCAGAAATCACCAGGCCTAAAGCCGTCCCAGCCAGTGAAGAGAGATACAGGGTTAGCACTAATAGCAGGGGATTGCCATCTAAGACAATAAAAAATCGAATGCCAAGATAGAATAATAAAATCTGACCAAAACCTAAAGCCGCCAGGACACCCAATTTAGACAAGATATAGGGCCAGATTTGTAGCCCTACTAAACGCTCGCGAGCATAAATTGCCCGCTCTTTGACAATCTCCCGACAGGCATTCACACAGCCAAAAAAGATTGCTGAAAAAATCAACACAAAATAAAGCGTGGCGCCTGTCTGAGCACCTTGCCAAATCAAACCGACGCAGCCGGCCACTGCCAAGGGCTGAAAAATCAAAAAGAACAAGGCAGTCCAATCGCCTATAAAGACATCAAAATAGCGCTCTGCCAAAACATGTGTCTGGTACAAAAAAGGCTGCTTCATGAATGGCCTGCTTTGAGACGATAGCTCTGAAAGCGACTACCCCACTCGCCTGGCGGGGATTTAGCCAGAACTTTATAAATAGCTTCATAAGAGCGAACCTGAAAAAAGTCCAGCATCTCGGCTGGCGGACCCTGATAAACCAATTGACCGCTCTGTAACAAAATCACCGTATCCAGCAATTCAATACTGGCCATTGCGTGAGTGGTCACCACAACCGTAGCCCCTTCACGGCTTAGACCGCGAAATAACTGCATCATCGCCTCTTCAAGCTGCGGATCCTGACCAGAAGTGGGTTCATCTAAAAATAACATCCGCGGTCTGGCCAACAGCTCAACCGCGACACTAGCCCGTTTACGCTGACCGCCCGACAAGCGGCTAATCCGCAGATTTTCACGCTCTTGCAGGCCCACTTCGTGAATCACTCTAGTGACAAGGGCTTTGCGGGCAGCAGGCGCTAAATCTGGCGATAGACGCAGTCGTGCCGCATAATCAATCGCTTTTCTGACGCTTAACTCCTGGTGAATGATGTCATCTTGCGGGACATAACCCAGACTGGCACGCGCAATTGCCAGATGGGCATAAAGGTCACGCCCATCCAGCAAAATTTCACCTTTATTCGGCTTATCTAAACCACAACATGCTTTAAGTAAAGTAGATTTACCGGAGCCCGAAGGGCCCAATAAGCCGACAAAGCTACCCGGCGTAATCTTAAAGCTCAGGTAACCACCTAAGATACGCTTGCCGCCCTTTTTTTGCTCCAGAGCGCTGACTTCC
>CAJYHH010000173.1 GCA_913773825.1 Candidatus Sericytochromatia bacterium
CACGACGCTCTTCCGATCTCTCTAACTGGCCAATTGGCTGCCCCAGAACTTTACCACCATGTACATTCAACATATTAAACAAGATTCTGGCGTCAGGGACGCAACCCATCTGTAAAGATTTAGCGCGCTGCAGATATTCAGCTGTGCGGGCTTCTGCAAACAGATCGGACTGCAGATTGGCATCTGTGCCCAAAGCGACGCTGACGCCGTGCTGCAGCAGTTCAGGCAAACGAGAGATTCCGTCACCTAGCGCCATATTCGTAAGTGGGTTGTAGGCAATGCTGGCGCGGCGTTTACCCATCAAAGCAATTTCTTCGTCATCTAGCCAGATCCCGTGAACAATGACAGCGCGCTCGTCTAAAATACCCCATTGCTCTAAACATTGTAGCGGGCGGTAACCGTAGCGCTCACGGGCAAAGGCTTCGTCACCTGATTGTTCGGCCAGATGAATATGCCAGGGAGTTTGAAGCTCACGGGCCAGATCAGCTGCGGCTTCAATCAGGGCTTTACTGGCGCCGTGTAAAGAGTGTGGGGCGGGCATAATGCTGACGCCAGGAGTATGGGAGTACTCAGCGGCTAACTCGCGGGTCTGAGTGATGGCCTGTTCAGTGGGTTCGCGAAAGCGCTGCTGGCCGGGTTTTTCGCCTTGATCATAAAGCGTGCGCAGCAGTGAGATTCTCATGCCTGTTTCACGAGCCGCCTGAATCACTGCATGGGCATGGCGCTGACGGCTGGAAACCCCGCCATTGAGATTATGGACATAAAAGAACTCACCGACGCTGGTAATGCCTCCGCGCAGCATTTCGCTAAAGGCTAAGAGGGCTGAAGCATAAATACTGTCTTCGTCTAGTTCTAAAACTAAGGGGTATAAAAAACGATCCACCCAGTCGCGAAAATTTTGCGGCTGGCCCATGCTTGGGCGCAATAAAACCTGAAAAGCATGGCTATGGGCATTGACGCAGCCTGGAATCATCACAGATGAACCGAGATCCAGTTCTTCTTCATAGCGTAGGGGTAAACGATCGGCTTCAGCTTGGGGGCAAATTTTTTCGATCAGGCCCTGATCATTGAGAATCAGACTATGGTCAACCAGCCAGCGGCTGCCGGTTTCGATGTATTTACTGTCGATGCGTTTCATGGTTAACTGCTTACCAACCTTTGATAGCGCCGAATCTAACCCAATCTCAGTGACAAGCTAAGTGCCTTGAAACCAAGCTTGGGTCAGTGCCCCTGGCGCTAAAATCAGAGACTTCAACGCATCGCTTGACGGTTCAGCGAGAAGCTCTTAAGGGCTCTCTATTAGAGTATCAGAGTAAGGGAAGGAACGTTATCATGACAAACAGCAGTGAGATTCAGTACAGCTTCGGTCTCAGACTCGGAGAACGGGAATTCCATATTGGCGGCGATAAAATCTTTGTCGAAACCCAGATGGAAAAATGGCTGACCCTGTTTGCTGGTCAGTTACCCACTGAGCTGATGACCCCCGGTTTTTCTCAGGCTTCACGTCCGATTGTAGGCAATAGTGGTGCCACAACGGGTGGGGGTGATGTCGGTGGCGCAGCACCTCAGCGTAAACTGCCCACGCTGGCTGAGTTTATTAAAAACAAAGAGCCCAAAGAAATTGCTGATGTAATTTTGGTGGTGGGACTTTACTTTGAGCGCTTCCAGCAGAAAAATCTGTTTACACGGACCGATCTAATGCAGACGGTCTTTAATCGCCTTGCCAAATCAGAAACCGAAGTTCAACAGGCCTTAACCGATCTGGTCAATCGCCAATTCTTAAGTGATTCTGCCACCATGGGCAGCAGCGAGATGTCTTATTCACTAACTTTCTCAGGTGAGCAGGTAGTTAAAGAAGGCTTTAATCGCTAAAGAGGCTGGTGGCTAGTTGCTGAAGAGCTAGTGGCCAGTTGCTAAAAAACTAAGACAAGATATTAAGGGCCTTAGAAACTGTAAATGTTTCTAAGGCCCTTTTGTTTTTTGATCTTTAGCTACGAGACACGAGCCATCTGCTACGAGCTCCTATGAAAAAAGGCCCCTTGCGGGGCCATGGTGAATGGATTTTGAAAAACTGTTTAGCGCTAAGCTAACTTAAGCTAACTAGCGTGGTCCAAGTGACAGAGCCGTATCGATGTTGGCCAGGGCCACCTGAATGACTTTGGCGATGGCTGAGTACATCTTCTGGGCGAGTGCCAGTTCGGGAACTGCCGCAGTCAGTGAAGCGTTAGATGCTTCTAATGCGTTGGGGATTAAGCGGCCTGAACCCATACCCGCAATGGCATAGTTACCAACCGCGTCAACCGTGGCAACGTTAGCGGCAGGAGGGGCCGTGGTGGTTGCAACACCGACGCGCTGGAAGGTGGATGAACCAAAGCGGGAGAATTCCAGCTCAAGCTGTGGATTGGGCCAGATCACCATCGCAAAACGATCAAGTGAAACCTGATCGTTGACAATATCACCTGTATCGATGCCAAGCGCGTTGCCTACTTCGCCAGCAGCGCCGTTGCTGTTACTCAAAACGTAAAGACCATCAGAGTTGACCAGTCGGCCTGAAGCATCAAGATGGAATTCACCGTCGAAGGTATAGTAATAATCACCGCTACCGTCTATAGCAGTGTTTAAGACGAACATGCCAGGTGCCGCTGAAGTACGCTGGATGCCGAAGTGGGTGAAGTCTGTTGATGCTGTAATTGCACCCTGGCTGTAGTCAATTGAAGTCTGCATGGTACCCAGACTCTGTTCAGCAAAGTTGACGCCCAACAGGGGGGATACAGTGGGTCTTGCTGAAGAAACGGTGCCGCCGCCAAATTTGATGCGGGAGGCTTTATAACCGACGCGACCGGCGCCAGCCATATTGGAGTTGATTGTGGCGGTCCATTTATCGATGGACACAAGGGAGGCCACCGCTGCGTAACTCAGGTCACCAACACCCATATAAAATCTCCTGTTTTGTGAATCGATCTGAGAAGGGGATCAGGTTTTTGCGATATACGCCTAAGCATATACGATCTCTAGTCTAAGTTCTCGACAGCAGTCTGAAGAGAATGGCCTGATTTAATCCAATTATAATATACAGGCTTGGTTATTTAATATAAACTGGAGGTGCTTAACTAAAGCTTTACATTGAAGGCTTTCTTTAGCGCATTTTAGCCGCCATTCGGAGGCCTACATGTCCCTGCTCAGAGCGGCGAGCCTGATCGCCCTGCTCTCACTCGCCAGTAAATTCTTTGGCTTAATTCGCGATCAGGTGATTGCTTATTATTGTGGTTTAAGCGCTGTTACTGACGCTTACCAGGCTGCCTCTTTAATCCCCGCTCAATTTGCTCTGATTATGCTTGGTGGGCTCAATGGCCCCTTTCATTCCGCGATTGTTTCCACCCTGCTTAAACACTATGAAAAAGGTGAGCGCACTGTCTACGGACGGGTGCTGACCACGGCTCTTGTTAGCAGTGTCATTGTGATGGGCTTAGGCTCTGTTGCGCTTTATGTCTATGCGCCAGAGATTGTCTTGCTCTGGGGCAAGCTCTCTGACCAAACGCTTTCGCTGGCTGTCTTGCAGCTGCGGATTCTGGCGCCGGTGTTTTTGATCTCAGGTTTAATTGGGATTCTCTACGGCATTCTGGCGATGAAGCACTCTTTTGTGACCCCCAGCCTGAGTCCGATTATGGCGAGCTTAGGCGTAATGGTCGCGCTGTTTTTCTTTGCGGGGCCTGATCAACTCTCTCAGGCTCATGCGCTCGCTTGGGGTACCCTTTGGGGCGCTGTGGCCCAGCTGGTTTTACAGGTGATTCCGCTGACAGGCTTTTTTAAAGAGATGCATTATGAAGTCAGCTGGAAAGACCCTGAGTTTCAGAGTTATGTGCATCTTTTATTGCCGGCTGTGCTGAGCTCAACGATTGGCCAGGTCAATATTTTTATTATTCAGTTCTTTGCGGCAGGTCTGCGCGAAGGCAGTATGGCAGCGTTTCGCTTTGGCAATCTGATTATTCAATTGCCCTTAGGCATTTTGCTGACAGCCTTACTGGTTCCGCTGCTGCCTTTGTTAACCGCTGCAGCTCGCGATGAATCAGATACTCAGCATCTGCTGCTCAAAGATCGAATCAATCAGGGCTTACGCCCTATTTTAATGCTGACTCTGCCGATTACCCTATTACTAGGAGCTTATGGCTTCTTTGCGATCCGCTTGTTATTTGAGCGCGGTCAGTTTACAGCCGCTGACTCCTGGCTGACCTATGAAGTGATGGTGTTTTTGGCGCTGAGCATTACGGTTTATGCCATTCGCGATTTACTGATCCGTGCTTTTTACGGACTCGGAGATTCTCGTACACCGTTTAGCACCAGCTTTGTCACGATTCTCGCCACCTTTGGTCTGAGTTTATTACTGGTACCGAAAATGGGTGTGGGCGGGATTGCGCTGGGATCTTCTGCTGCAGCAGGGATTAACTTTGCGGTTTTAGCCTGGTTATTGCGCCGTCGCATTGGGGCCTGGATGCAGCGGGATTCGTGGCTACATCTGGCAAAAGTGACGGTGGCGTCGCTGCCGCTGGCTATTTTAGGTGCTATGAGCTTTGGTGCACTGGTGCATGAACCCAGTGCTTTTTGGATGTTTGGACGCGCGATTAGTGATTGTATTCTTTTAAGCATTGTCTATGTCTTGATTCTGATGGCGCTCAAAGATCGCGAAGTGATGTTGTTAGTAAATACCTTCAGTCGGCGCTTTAGACGTCGGCGTGCAGGTGGTTAAACAGACTTTGTCTTTTGCCATCGCCCACCGCCCAAAGCTTCTAGCCCATAGCCCTTTGCTTACCATCTGCTATAATGTCTAACAAATTACGATATGAAGGACGTCGGGATGATGAAACGCTGGTTTAAACGACTCTCCGCTTTTGCCCTAATCGCAGCACTGAGCACGGTTGCTCCTGTGAGCCAGTTGCCGGCTGTAGCCCAGCAGTCCACAACGCCGAATATCGTGATCCCTCTGGGCCAGGTTGTCACAATTGACGTTAAAGGTGGTATTACAACCTTTGTACTCGGCAATTCAAATATTGCCCGCGTGACGGTTCCGCCTGGTCAGAGCCGCTATGCTCTGGTGACGGCGATGCAGCCTGGTGTGACCAATATGCTGATCTGGACTGAAGATCGCGAAACGCCGATCAACTACGTGATCGAAGTGTCTTCTAATCTGCGTAATGAGCAGATTGCTGTCAAAGTTAAAGTACTTGAAGTCGAAACGGCTAACGACGGCAAACTCGGCGTTGACTGGTCTGACTTTGTTTCTTTTTCAGAAGCTGTTCCCAGTGCACCTTTCCGTTTTGGTCTGCCAATCCGCAGCTCTGTGCTAAACGCTCGTATCGACACACTGGTCAACGATCGAAAAGCGCGTCTGCTGGCAGAGCCCACTTTGGTGCTGCTCAACGGTAAAGAAGCTGAGTTTCTGTCAGGTGGTGAACTGCCCCTGATCGTGACCGATCGCGACCGGATTAATGTTCAGTGGCGTGAATACGGGATTAACCTCAAGCTCAAAGCGCTGCTGGAAGGTTCTGATACCATTCAGATGACTTTAGCACCGGAAGTCAGCGATATCGACCGTGCCAACAGCATCACGATTGCCAACCAGCTTCAGGGCGGTTCATTTGTGGTTCCGGCCTTTAAAACCCGCCGTGCTGACAGCACTTTGCGCGTTGGCAACAATCAGTCGATTGTCATTGCTGGCTTGCTGCGCAATGACAAACAAGAAGTGATTCAGAAATTTCCGCTCTTGGGTGATATCCCGATCCTGGGCTGGCTGTTTAGCACGATCGACTTTGTTGAGCGCCGTTCAGAGCTGGTGTTTATCGTAACGCCTCAGATCGTTCGCGATCCGATGGTTAAGCCTGAAAGCACCTATGCTGATGAGGCTGACGTCGAAAAGACGCGTCCCTGATCGGGTGATTTAAACCCGTGATGCCTCTTCTGCTTGTAAGCCTATTGGTTGCGCTGGTTTGTCTGACCTTGTTTCAGACAAACCGCTCCATTTATGTGCGCTCTCTGGGGCTGTTTATGATTTTGGCAGCCGAGCTGGTTAAACAATTCCAGCTCGGTAAAGCTGAGCCCAATATTCTGGCGATTATTGCCATTGGCGCCATGCTGGTGTTGGGCTTTGCTTCAGATTATTATTCGGCTACTTTGCGAACCTGGTATTTTCGTGTTTCAGATCAAGCGGTCTGGGGTCTGGTAATTGGCAGTTTTATTGGGATTATTTTAACTGGGATTGTCTTAATCCCAACCCTGATGCCCTTTTTAGTTGGGGCTGTTTTAGGTGCTTTAATTGGCGAAGCCCGCGCTCGCGGCATGCGCTCCATGGCACAGCTGACCAAGGCCACATTAGGTACGTTTGCAGGGGTGTTTG
>CAJYHH010000174.1 GCA_913773825.1 Candidatus Sericytochromatia bacterium
CTGGCAGCCCAGCCTCCGCAAGGGTGGAGCAGAATTGGCGAAATTCTGATTCAAGAGGGTCTGATTGAAGACTGGCAGCTGGCCCATGCGCTCAGCCAGCAGTTTAGTCCCCAGCATGCCCATAAAAAGCTCGGCTTATTGTTAGTTGAACTTGGTTATGCCAGCCGGGATGAAATTGAGGGTGTCTTGTCGCGCTATTATCGGGATCAGGCTCAGACACAACCTCAACATGAAGAACCCACACAAACTCAGGCTTATGTTCCGATTACTCCCCTGGCTCCACCTCAAGCCGCTCATAAACCCTTAGGCCAGGTCCTGGTTGAAAAAGGCTATATTCTTCAGGTTCAACTCACTGAAGCGCTGGAGTATCAAGCCAGTCATCCTCAGGAATACCGCCCAATTGGGGATATTCTGGTTTTGCTTGGCCATCTGAGTGAAGCAGATTTACAAGAAAGTCTGGCTGAACAGCCGGGCTTTGTACGTGAACCCATTGGTCAAATTCTGATTCGGCAGGGTTTGTTGCAAGACTGGCAGCTGTCACATGCACTCTGCGTGCAGTTTGAGCAACCCATAGAGCATCGTAAAAACATCGGGGCCATTCTGGTGGATCTAGGTTATTGCGAACAGGATGCTATCGAAACAGCTATTTTGGACGATGTTCGCCGTAAGCGCCAGGCTGCTTCAGAAGAGTATTAGCCCACTTTTTAACAGTGATTAGCTAGATGAGCAAACCCTTTTTGCTGAAGTTTTAGTTCTGGCAAATAAAGCTCTGAAGTGCTCCAGACAAGCCTCCGCGCTTGTCTTTTCTGTCTGCTATGCTAAAGTAAGTACAAGCGACAACCGGTTGCAGCCAGCATCCGGCCAAAAGCGCCTGCTCTCTATCTTTTTGATATTTTGACTGTAATTAACTCATTTGACTTTGGTTGATGCCTTAAACGCCTGATTGATACGTTGATGACTTAGTTGATGAATAACGAAGGTTGATGTTGGACGCGTGCAAGATAAAACACATTCGATCGACAAGATTCTTGTCGAAAAAGGTTTGCTCACACCTGAGCAGCTAACCGTAGCCCTGCAGTATCAGTGCCGACTCCCTAAAGGCTCTGAAATGACCCTGGCGGAAGTTGTTGTCGCCATGGAGTACATCACCGAAGATCAACTTAAAGAAGCCCTTGGCGAAAAACCACCGGCAGAAGATGTGTTGGTCCAGATGCTGATTAAAGAGGGAATGATCGAAGAGCAGCAGTTGGCTGAAGCTCTCAGAACCCGTGAAGAACAGCAGGAAAACAAACGCCTCGGTACGGTGATGCTCGAAATGGGCTACACCACTCGTGAAGTGATTGAAACAGCACTTAAGCATTATTACGTCAAACATCACGGCACTGAAGCCCCCAGTTATGAGCAGCAGCAGGCTCAATCTCAGCAAAGTCAGGCAGCGAGTTTTCAACAACGCATGCCGCAAACGGCTCGCGCAACAGGCCCCCTTGAAGAAGAACATGTTCCGCTTGGTCAGCGCCTGATTCGCAAAGGCTATATTAACAACGAAGAACTTGAACACGCTCTGGACTATCAACAGCGTCTGCCGCGTATTCTCCATAAACCGCTTGGCGAAATTCTGATTATGCTGGGTTACCTCAATCAGAATCAGCTCGACGAAGTGCTTAACGAAAAACCACCCCAGGCCCAGCTTTCACTTGGAGACATTCTGGTCAAAACCGGTGTCCTGGCTCAGTGGCAGCTTTCACACGCCATGTCGTTAATTGAACAACCTGCCCATCATGGAAAAAAACTCGGCATGCTGCTGGTAGAACTCGGTTACGCCCGCCGTCCCGAAATCGAATCAGCCCTCAAAGAGTATTACGACCGCCAGAAGCAACGTAAACAGACAGGCTAAAGTCAGGCTACGTCTGACGCTATGTGATGTGAAGGCTATAGGCCATGCCGTGAGCCATCCTCAAGACCATTGGAAAAAGATAGCAGCTATAGAGCCGCAAAGTCTTGTGGCCTTCACCTTCATAGCCTTTTACCTAACCCAAAACCCACCATTCAAAATCCACCATTCAGTTTTACAGATCTTTATTCCTTCATTAATACCAAAAAAAGGCTTTATCCGCGATGATGGCAGTTAGAAATAGCTGAAACAAAAGCTGAAGGAGGAATTAGCTTATGCTCGGATGGAGTATTACTTTTCTGGTGGTAGCACTGCTCGCCGCCCTGTTTGGATTTGGTGGTATCGCAGGTACCGCAGCGGGTATCGCCAAAATCCTGTTTTTCCTGTTCCTGGTCCTGTTTGTCGTCAGTCTTGTGGCTCGCGCAGTCCGTTCAACCTGACGCTAAAAGAGCTTATATTTAAAGCCCCTGGCTGGTTATACCAACCGGGGGCTTTGCTCATTTATAAATTAATTCATCAGTGCCGAACGCTAGCAAACTGCAATTGCTGAGTTAAGGTCTTTCACATTCAATTTTGCGGGCCAGCAGGGCCTGTCCTGAAGCAACAACATCAGCCTCAACATAAGCTCCAGCTTTTAAAGCACAGTTTTTTTCCTCAAAGCGTGTTGATGGATCGGTTTTGATTTGCTGATCGGCAATTTTCCAGTTACCGATTCGGTTAGCAGGCATACTCTGCAAGGCACCTTCAAATTCAAGCTCAGTTTCACATTCAATCTCAGTAGCAATCAAGGTCTGACCCTGCTGACGATATTCAGCTTCAGCCAGCGCGCCAACTTTAAGCGCACAATGTTTTTCTTTAAAACGCGTATTGGCATCAATGCTCAGCTGACGACCACCAATTTTCCAAACCCCTTTGCGCCCAGCTGGCAGCGTCTGAATCATGCCTTTAACTTCAGGTTGATCAGCCTGAGCTGAAGCCAGCCAAAGTGCAGAGGCAGGAAGCAAAACAGCCGCCATTAATCCAGCTATCAGGCGATGAGATTGATTTAAAAAGCGAGGTTTAATTTTGCTCATAAAATATCCTCCAGTAAGATCATGACTTGTTTTTAAGCTCTGAAAGTTTAGCTTAGCTAGACAAGCGCAAAGAAAGAATAAAATGCAATTTTGATAAACTTTTTACTCTGCTTTAGAGAGCGTTTTAAATTCAACAACTTCTAAACTAAGCTTTAAACGCCAGCAAGCCAGATCGCACTTAAGTACTTTCTTAAAGCCTTATTACCGTTAACGACAAGGAGAGCAAAAGCATGCATGCGCCAACGCGTCAGGAGATTTACCAGCACTGGCATTATTTACGCACTTTGCCGCGCAACTCTCTGATTAAGCTGCTAACCGGTCTGATATTGGCAGGTGGCTCACTAATGATTTTTGCTGAAATGGTAGAAGAAATTCTTGAGTCTGAGATGCACAGTATTGATACACTGGTCTTTCAATGGCTTCACGCCTGGGATTCAGGCCCTTTGGCCGGAGCGATGTATTTTATTACTAAATTGGGTTCAGCCCCTACTGTTATTACCCTTTGGATCAGTGTTGCCGGCTGGCTGTGGTTTAAACGCCGAAATGCCCATGCTTTGTTGATGTTAGGCATTGTCAGCATTGGCGGACTTTTGTTAAATGTGTTGCTTAAAGCCATTCTGCAGCGTCCCCGCCCTTTAGTTGATCCCACACTGGATGCAATTGGCTGGAGTCTGCCCAGTGGTCATGCCATGTCAGCCGCGATTTTTTATGGCTTTGTCACTTATCTTTTAGTCCGCAGCCGCCGCAAACTGCCGACTAAAATCTTAGTTGCCATCCCCATGCTGAGTTTAGTCCTGCTGATAGGCATCAGCCGAATTTATTTACAGGCTCATTATTTTAGTGACGTAATTGCAGGTTATGCAGCAGGCTGCTGCTGGCTGATGACCTGTATTCTGACGCTTGAGTTTAAGCCCTGGTACCGCAAACACTTTACAACCGTTGAGCCCGAAGGCCATCTGCCAGGTGATAACAGCATACCTGAAGAACTGACAGAGGAAAGCCCAAAACAGCCTGTGGCATAATAGGGCCATGAATCCCTCCCGTGAGCGTGAACAGATCTGGCAGCATCTACAGGAACAAGCCTTTGCTGCTTTGCTTGCCGATGATCTAACGCTTGCTGAAACCCACTTTCAGCACGCTTATATCACTCGTTATGGCCAGAGCTGGAAAGAGTCAAGCAGTCCACAGTCTTTTTGGTCTCAGCCTGCTCCACCTCTGCCTCAGGCTGTTCCACTAGCCAAACTTCATCATGATCTTGAACAGCTTGATTATTTGCTGCAAACGGGCTCGCTGCCAGCTGAGCACTTTGCAGAACATCGCCAGGCTTTAGCCAAAGCCTGTTTACATCAAGCTCAACTCTACCCTCATGTTTTACCTGAACAAGCCTTGCCCTTAGATAAGCTCTGCCAGAACTTACTGTCTCCGATTTGGGGTCGCAATCTTTGGCGGAATCTCAGCCTGCCAACAGGCCCTCTTCTCAATCCTGCCACTGACTTTGAACGCATTAGCGCTGATTATCACCGCAATGCGCCCGGTTTTGCCTTAAGCGATCAGCTGCTTAGTCCTGAGTGTTTACAAAACCTGCTTGACTTCTGTCAGCGCGCCACCATCTGGAATGACTATGGCCGCGGAGCTTATGTCGGCAGCTATCTTTGGGATGGATTCTGTAGCCCCTTAATTCTGCGCTTAGGCCAGGCACTCAGACAGCAATTGCCTAAAGTTTTACCTTATGTTATGACCGTTGCCTGGAGTTATAAATATGATTCAGGTCATCCAGGGGTTGGGCTTCATGCGGACTCAGAAGGGCGCATTAACGTCAATTTTTGGCTGACACCCGAAAGTGCAAATCTCCAGCCTCAAAGCGGCGGGCTGATGCTTTATGACGTGCTCGCACCTGAAGACTGGCATCCCAAAACTTATCAATATCGTATGAATGAGCTGTTTCGGCCGGGTGAATTTAAAGCCTATAGCGTGCCCTATCGCCAGAATCGGGTCCAGTTTTTTAACTCTCAGCTCTTTCATCAATCAGAGCCTTTTCAGTTTAAGCCCGGCTATTTAAACCGCCGTCTCAACGTCACGCTGATTTTTGGCTTTAGACGTGCCGAACAAGCCAACCAGCATCTTTTTCGCTGGCCCTCGCGCCGCTTCTCTTAAAACACAGCTGTTTGTTGCTTTTACAGCCCATAGCCTCACTTGTTAGCGCAGGTCATCCATATAGACAATAATAATC
>CAJYHH010000175.1 GCA_913773825.1 Candidatus Sericytochromatia bacterium
CTTACCCTCTCGTCAGGCCCCTGCCCCGGTGGTTGTGCCAACAGCTACCGCTCGGGTTGAATCTAAACCGAATGAGTGTCAGGACAACTGCCATGTGCCGGGCTCTAAAACCGCCAGTGCCAAAGAATGTGTCGACTTTGTGCCTGATCAGCCCAGCCGGATTTTTTATATCAACGGTATCCGCACCCCAGCAGCCAGCGCTCAAGAAGCAGTTGATGTCCTTAAAGTCAAAACCAATCAAGAAATTCAGCTGATTTATAACCCCACAGAAGGTTTAATAAGCGATACAGCAGAAGCTCTCGCTAATCTGACAGGGATCAACACGGGCATTTCACGTAAAGTTCAGAACCAGTTGCGCAGCAGTCTCGACAAAGGTGAAAAGGTCCAGATTTTTGCCCATAGTCAAGGGGCTGCGATTGCGGCTGATGCCCTGCACAAAATTGCCGACGCCTGGCGCGATGAAGGGGTCACCCGTAAAGAAATTTCACGTCGCCTGAGCCAGGTAGAAGTAGTCGGTTTTGGTGGCTTTACGCTTGAAAAAAACTTCCCTAAAGAAGTCAACGTTGAACTCCATCGTAAACCCAAAGACTATAGTCCCAAATTTGCTTCTGCTTTATGTGAAGTCGGTGATGCCGTCAAATCTAAAGAAAAAGATTTAGGCAAAAGTCTGGCTCATCTGGGTTCAACGATGAGCGGCTTTGTCGGCGTCAACACCACTCAAGCCATGAAGTTTTTAGCTGAAAGTCCTGACAAAAAGAGCACAAGCGTTGGCAAACCTGACTTTAAAGCAATCTGTAAAGCCGTGGGTCAGGCTGTAGGTAGTGATCACGATATGGTGGTTAAAAATGACTTTATCCGCCAGGAGTATAGCGCTGGCTACCTTGATGTTTATGCCCCAAAGTCTAAACCCTTAGCCTGACAACTCGCTGATTAGCGAACTCAAGTTGCGACCGACAAGTTGCGACCGATTCAAAACAGACAAAGAGTTGACTCTCCTTAAAGCGGACATGTGCCCTTTGGGTAGCGCGTAGCGATTGTCGAAGCCTGTAAATCGCAACTTGCATGAGCTAAAACCGGTTAAAAGGTTAATAATGAATTTCACCGGCTTTGATGGACTCGGAGCTGTGGGCTGGAAGGGCGGTAGCCCACAGCTCGAAGTCCACCAGGAGATTCACAGGAAATTCAAGGTTGAGTGGAGTGGCAGCTTAGGAATCCAACTCATTGAGAACGGCTCTGGAAACCAAGCACAACTAAGTTTCACAACTAAGTGTTTTGAAACTTAAGCAGCTGGATCGGGAAAAGGAGAGGGCTCGCCAAAGCGTGGCCAGCAGCCACACAGGGCTTCACGTCTCTCCGAACGGCCCGACCGTGGACGAATCCGCTCTGCATTAAGCGGGAGAGATTTAAAGATTCGATAAGAAGTTTCACGCTGCATATCCTCTTCCTCCTTCAACCTGTTTCTAAGACTTGTTGATACTCGTTTTTGTTTGTATTTATGAAATTATCACAGGGCATATTAAACGGGTACAAATGCAGAATAAAAAGAAAGATAAGGGTGATAAAGCGGGCCAGAGACCAACTTGGCTAGCTAGTTCAAAGCCCTAAAAGGGCGTTTAGCAGCGCCTTTGGCACCCGTTGAGATCAAAGCATTGAGATCAAAGCAGTAAATCCCCTGACTTTCTAAACAAGCTGCCTTCGACTCCTAAACAGCGCTGGCTCAAACCATGCCCAACGGGCCCACGCCCCTCTCTAAACTGTCTTAATCTTCCGATTTCAGCGCTGAACTCCTGCCAGAAGCAGTTAGTCGGCCCCTTTGCAATGGTATAATACGCCTCAATCGAGCCCTGTTTGAAAGAGACTCACTCATGCTCAAAGCGTCGCCCTGTGCCTTAGGGCTAGACATCGGCACCAAAACCATCGGCATCGCCGTCAGTGATCGCCTTGGCTGGACAGCCCGCCCATTGACAACTATCCGGCGCAAAAGCTGGGTAGAGGATCTGGCTGCTTTAGCTAAAATTGTAGCTGAGCACGATGTTAAACAACTGGTTGTGGGTTTGCCACTTGGGCGTGACGGAGAAATGACCGAGCAGGCTCACTATAACCAGCGGGGTGCTGAGCGCATCCAGCAGGAATTAAATCTGCCCGTGCACTATGTCGATGAGAGCCACAGCTCTCTTGATGCCGAGGCCCATCTCGAAGAAATGGGCGTCTCGCGTAAAAAGCGGCGCCAGATCAGCATCGATCAACAGGCTGCGGCCCTGATTCTGCAGGGCTATCTCGATGAGCGGCAACGCCTCGAACAGGCCAGACAATTTCAAGCAAGACAACAGGAAAGACAGCAGGATTAGACTTATGACTCTGAAACGCTCTCACTTTGCCACGGCGCTGACAGAAGTAGCCGTCGGCGAGACGGTTACCGTCTGCGGCTGGGTTCAGCACTATCGCGATCACGGCGGCGTGGTCTTTATTGATCTTCGTGACGGCTCCGGCATTATCCAGTTGGTCTTCGACCCCAAGTTCGAACCCAGCGTCTGTGAAGCTGCCGCTAAACTGCGCAGTGAATATGTCATTGCCGTTCGCGGTGAACTGGCCTATCGCGATGACGCCAATATCAACACTAAAATTCCGACCGGCAAGCTTGAAGTCAAAGTACAAGAACTCAGCCTGCTCAATGCTGCCAAAACCCCACCGTTTGAAATTGAAGACCGCATCAATGTTGATGAGTCTCTGCGTCTAAAATACCGTTATCTTGACCTGCGTCGTCCCAGCATGGCGTCACGCATCAAGCTACGCCATAAAGTAACCCAGAGCATCCGCAACTTCCTGAGTGATGAAGGTTTCTTTGAAATTGAAACCCCCATGATGTGTAAAACCACGCCCGAAGGCGCACGCGACTACTTGGTTCCCAGCCGCGTTCATCCGGGTCATTTTTACGCCCTGCCTCAGTCTCCTCAGATCTTTAAGCAGATTCTGATGGTCGGTGGCTTTGAGCGTTACTTCCAGATTGCCCGCTGCTTCCGCGACGAAGATCTTCGCGCAGACCGCCAGCCGGAATTTACTCAGCTGGACCTTGAGATGTCTTTTGTCGATGAAAACGATGTACGTTCGCTTAACGAACGCATGATCGCCCATATGATGAAAGAAGTGTTAGGCGTCGAAGTCAAAACCCCGCTGCCGGTCATCACTTACGATGAAGCCATGAGCCGCTTTGGTTCTGACAAACCCGACACCCGCTTTGGACTTGAGTTTGTGGACTTCACGGGTATTATGCAGGAAGTCGGCTTTAACGCCTTTGCCACCGTTGCCAAAGAAGGCGGCGTCATTAAAGGTATCCGTCTGCCCGGTGCCGCTGAACAGATGTCTCGTCATGAACTCGACCAGTTGCGCAGCCGTTCAATTAAATACGGCGGCAAAGGTCTGGTTTGGTTCATCTACAAAGAAGAGGGCCTGAGCTCGCCGGTTGGCAAATTCTTTAACGAAGATGAACTGGCTCGGATTCAGTCTGCTGCAGGTGCCGAA
>CAJYHH010000176.1 GCA_913773825.1 Candidatus Sericytochromatia bacterium
TAAACGACTGGGGGGGGCGAGGCTGATTTCAAGCAGGGCCTGCCAGGATTCGCGGGCTCGTCTGACCAAGGCCTTGGTTGAATCGACCAGGGATTCGAGATCACTGTTAACTCTTTCAACACGGGGCTGATCCAGCTGAGCCATGCGCCAGCTTTCCTGGCATTGAGTACAGAGCAAAAACAACACACCGACTTGACGGGTCAGCAAGCTTTCACTTTTGCAACCGGGACATTTAAACATCTTTTATTCCCTCCCATAAAAAAACACCCGAGGGCGGGTGTCTTCTTGTTTACTCATTGTTAACTGATATACATGTAGTCAACAACTGAAAAACCTTGCTAGAAAAAACAAAAATTTCAAAAAAAATTTTCTGAAAGGTAAATTGTTAAATCTCAGTTTGGTGGTTTTTGAGAATATCGCTTGATTTGAGTCAAGTTGATCCCATGATAGAGTGGTCGATTGCTATAATAGTTTTAATTACTCTTTAAAGTGAGAGACAAAACATGACACCTGCGACTCAAACAAAACAAGACTATAAAGTCAAAGACATGTCCCTGGCTGAATGGGGCCGCAAAGAAATTCAGCTGGCTGAAGCTGAAATGCCTGGCCTGATGTCCCTGCGTCAAGAATACGGTGCCTTAAAACCTCTAAAAGGGGCTCGTATCGCTGGCTGCTTACATATGACGATTCAGACCGCTGTCTTAATTGAAACTCTGGTTGAACTCGGCGCTGAAGTGCGTTGGTCTTCCTGCAATATTTTCTCAACCCAGGATCACGCTGCTGCTGCGGTTGCAGCTGCTGGTGTGCCGGTGTTTGCCTGGAAAGGCATGAACGCTGAAGAATTTGACTGGTGTATTGAGCAGACGCTCTTTTTCGACAACGAAAATAAAACCAATCCCTTGAACATGATTCTGGATGATGGTGGCGACCTGACCAATATGGTACTCGACAAGTACCCCGCTCTGGTTGACGAAATCCGCGGCATCAGCGAAGAAACCACCACAGGTGTTCATCGCCTGTATGAGCGTATGAAAGAGGGCACGCTGCCCCTGCCCTGTATCAACGTTAACGATTC
>CAJYHH010000177.1 GCA_913773825.1 Candidatus Sericytochromatia bacterium
ACTTGCGGCAAAAACTGCGGCGATGCTGAGGGCTCAGGCCCAAGTCTTGAATTTTGCTGCGATGGGCAGCAGTGGGGTAACCCATATGGCGGGCTAAACCATAACCTGGGTAATGGCTGTCGAGCGCTACCATTAAGCGGTCGCGGGTGACTTTGGCTAAAACAGAGGCTGCAGCAATACTCAAGGCTTTGCCGTCCCCTTTGACAAGCGCCTCTTGATCCGCTTCCCAATAAGGCAGACGTTTATTGCCGTCAATTAAAAGGTAGTCAGGACGATAGCGCTGTAAGCTGCCGACGGCGCGCCACATCGCTAAATAAGTGGCCTGCAGAATATTTATCCGGTCAATCACCGGTGCCGTGACAATGCCGATGCCAAAATCAAGAGCTGTTTGCTGAATCTGAGTAAAGAGCTGATCGCGGGCAGCAGGCTTCATTTTTTTTGAGTCATTTAGACCGGGTAAATCCGCATCAGGGGGGAGAATCACTGCGGCTGCTACAACGGGCCCAGCCAGCGGGCCTCGACCAGCTTCATCAACGCCCGCAACATATTTAAAACCCTTCGCATTTAGGCTTATTTCAAGGAATTGATCAGGCATTTTGCCGCCTTTGGCGACAGTGCTGGGTGGTGGGTTTTGGGTTTTGGGCGTCAAGACAAGAACCCAAAACCCATAATTCACAACTCAAAACAGGCCTTTGCCAGGCCTGTCTGAGTTTAACTGTCTGTTTACAGCGTTTCACCGGTTACCCGTGGCAAAGGCCTGTGGCCTTACTCTTTAATACGTGTGATCGTCAGTTTGGTGATCTTCACGTCTTCTTTGGGTTTATCCATGGCATTGCGCGAAACGTTAGCAATCTTTTTGACGACATCAAGGCCATCGGTGACTTCACCAAAGACCGAATGACGATTGTCGAGATGTGGGGTAGGCGCGTCAGTAATAAAGAACTGGCTGCCGTTGGTGCCGGGGCCAGCATTGGCCATCGACAGGATACCCGGTTTGTTGTGGCGCAGGTTAGGTGAAAATTCATCTTCAAACTCATAGCCAGGGCCGCCGGTGCCGGTGCCCAGGGGATCGCCACCCTGAATCATAAAGCCAGGGATCACGCGATGGAAAATCAGACCATCATAAAAATGACCTTTGGTTTTATTGCCCGTTTTGGGGTCGGTGTATTCTTTGGTGCCTTCAGCCAGGCCAACAAAATTGGCGACGGTTTTGGGGGCTTCTTTGTGGAACAGGCGGATTTTGATCGTGCCCTGGGTGGTTTCCATGGTTGCGATCATTTCTTTAACGCCTTTTTCAGCGTCAGCTGCCGGAGCAGCAGAGGTTTTGGTTTCAGTGTTTTCAGCCACTTTGGTATCTCCCTGGTTGTTTGTGTTGGTGGTTGTGGTTTCAGTTGTCGTGGTGGTCGAGCTGCCGCCTGCGCCTTCCTGGCTTTCAGAACAAGCGCTCAGGCAGATCAGCAGCGAAGCCGCAAACGCGGCATGTACGATAGCTTTCATAAATTCCTCCTAAGATACGAGCATGCGGCCACGCAGGGAATTCGGCGTGACGTCGAAGATTTTGACATCGACAATTTCGCCGACAAGTCTTGGGTTGCCGGAGAAATGGACAATTTTATTGCCGCGGGTGCGGCCTTTGAGATTGCCCCGCACTTCGTCATAGGATTCTACCATAACTTGCTGAATGCCCCCGAGATGGCGGCGATTCTGAATCAGGGCCACTTCACGCACGACTAAATTGAGTTCATTTAGACGACGTGATTTGGTCTCTTCATCAATTTGATCTTTAAACATCGCAGCTGGTGTGCGCGGGCGGGGAGAATAAGATGCTGTATTTGTGACATCAAAAGCAAAGCGCCGAACGGCTTCAACTGTGCGCTGGAACTGCTCTTCTGTTTCACCAGGGTAGCCGACAATTAAGTCAGTGGTCAGCACCATATCAGGCATGCGGGCGCGCATTTTATCGACCCATTCACCAAAAAACTCAACCGTGTGGTTACGGCGCATGCGCTTTAAAACGTCATTATCGCCTGACTGCAGGGCTAAGTGCATGTATTCACAGACTTTGGGCAGATCGGCCATGGCGTCAATTAAGTCATCACGCATATTGATCGGGTGAGAAGTCAAAAAGCGAATCCGCTCAATCCCGTCAATGTCGTGAACTTCATGCAAGAGTTTGCCCAGGGTCATGGCGGGTTCTAAGTCAAAACCATAAGTGTTGATGTTCTGGCCAAGCAGGGTAATTTCTTTATAGCCTTCAGCGGCGACTTTGCGGATTTCTTCTTTAATCGACTCTACGCTGCGAGAAATCTGCTGACCACGGGTATAAGGCACAATACAGAAGGTGCAAAAGGCGGAACAGCCGTGCTGGACGGTAATCCAGGCGTGGTGTTTACCTTCACGAATCACGGGCGTTTCTTCGGGGTATTCGTCAATCTGGCGCACAATTGAGACAATCGGGCGCTGGGTTTCTTTAAACTCACGCACCAGTTCAGGCAGTTTGTGAAAAGTCTGAGTGCCAAAGACCAGATCAAGATGGGGAACCCGCTTTAGCAGGTTTTCTTTTTCATGCTGAGGTACGCAGCCACCGACGCCGATAATCAGCTCGGGATTTTTTTTCTTTAAGGGTTTAAGGCGTCCGAGATGCCCAATCAGGCGATTGACGGCATTTTCGCGGATGCTGCAGGAGTTAATTAAAATCAGATCAGCGTTGTCTGCTGTGTCAGTCCAGGCATAACCTTCACTGGCTAACAGACCAAGCATTTTTTCAGAGTCGGATTTGTTCATCTGACAGCCGAGCGTTTCAATGTGGACGTGTTTGTTCTGCTCGAGGCTGGGGGTCTCAATCGTCATAAAAAAGCCTATTTCCTTGGTTCTGGTAAGTATTATATAGCTGGTGGCTAGTTGCTGGTAGCTGGTAGCCCAAAGAGGCGCTGGGCATGACAAAAGCCCGGAGTCGTAAACGATCTTCGGGCCTTTAGCGTTTTTTGATGTGTTTTGTCTGTTAGCGACAAGCGACAGGCTGTTAGGCGCCTGCTTTAACGCCATTATGGGACTTTTTTTTAGCGAGAGAATGTTTTAAACGCTCGCCTTTTTTGAGCAGTTTACGGCGCGTACGCTCACCGCTGTCGGGCGCTTCAAGGACGCCGACGCCAAATCCAAGGCCCAGTCCCAGACAGAGACCAAAACCAAAATACATCCAGATCTTCTTCATAGATTCCTCCAATGCATCATTAAGACAAGCTTGTAGAATCAGTTTATCAGGTTTTGACGCGCTGCGTTGAAGTGGACGTCTACTTATGACTTAACTTGATACAGATCCAGAAGCTGAGACAGCTGATTTTAGGCCTGGATGAACAGGATTGAGATGCAGGACTTTGCCCATGCGTAAAGCAAGTGAGGCTAATATAACCGTGCTGACAGCTAACACAGCTAAAGCAGCGGGTAAAGGGCGGCCTTCGGGCAGTAAAAGCGGTAGGCCTAGGGGCAAAGCCAGATAAATTGCTGGCAAGAGCGCTGCAAACGCTGACGTTAAACGCAAGGCATAAGCATGAAAACTGGCTGCTGCAATTAACATCACCACCGCTAAAATCAGCGGTTTTAAACCCAGGACGGCTGCAATAAACAGCATCAAACCGCCAAACAGAGCGGGGGGGACAATTGAGCCGACAAAGCTATTGCGGGTTTGTTCTAACTGGGCGCGATGGCGTAAAAAGCTGTTGCGGGCTTGCAGCATATAAAAATAACCAACGGCGCTAATCGTAAAATACACAAATAAAACCGCCGCTAAACTTGGCATGGCAATCCCGCTCAGCCAGCTAACTGCGAGTGTCGGCACAGTTAAAGCCAGGCCTAAGGGCACTTGAGCATAATTAATAAAACTATTGCGCAGCAGATTTTTTTCGGCCAGCATTTCAGCCAGATTGGCTTCTTGAATCTGGCGTTTTTCAGCAGTGGTCTTAAATTTTTTCATGGGCCTCATTTTATCATGGTCAGCTATAAAGCAATTAAAACAAGCGGGCTTTGAAGGATGTAAAAATTCTGAGATTTTAGATCCAGGTGTCAAAAAAATGACAAAAAAGACCTTTTGCATTTCTCAGTTCGTCTCATCCAGGTTTAATATAGTAAAGCTTTTATGACAGATAATTATATTAATCAATGTAAACAAAGGAAGTAAGCATGAAACTCGCTAAGCACACGTTTTTAGCTGCACTCAGCGCTACAGCACTGATTATGACGGGCTGTGATCGCAACGGTAATTACCCCACAGGTTCAAACGGCATGCCTGAGCCCACTGCGATGCCAACGGTTATGCCGACTGTTCAGCCAAGTGATTTACCGACCAGTGAACCAACCGTACAGCCGACTGCGGCACCCACTGCGATGCCAACGGTTATGCCCAGTACCGGCCCGACTGTTGAGCCCAGCGCTTCACCGAGCGCTTCTACAAGCCCCTCTCCAAGTCCTTCTGCAAGCGTCTCGCCGAGTGCCACGCCAAGTCCTTCTGCTTCACCGACTGGGCCTCGCACGGTCTTTGCCTTGACCAATAATAATCTGCTGCTGCGCTTTAACAGCGATGCACCAGCAACGATTAATTCTACAGTCGGAATCACGGGTTTGATGGGCTCTGGCGAAATGATCATGGGAATTGATTTCCGTCCTGTAAACGGTGCCCTGTTCGGCATTTCCAACCAAAACAAAATCTACACAATTAACACCACAACGGGTGCTGTTACTCAGGTGGGAAGCACAGCTATTGATCCAATTATCAGTGGTACCCAGATTGGCTTTGACTTTAATCCCACGGTTGACAGAATCCGACTTCACAGTAACTTAAGACAGGATCTGCGCCTGAATCCTGAAACGGGTGCTGTTGCCGCTGTAGATGCTGTACTTGCATATGCCAGTGGTGATGTAAATGCTGCCTCTTCTCCCTCAATTGCAGGTTCTGCTTATACCAATTCGGTCGCAGGAGCCACCACAACTGAGCTCTTTGCGATTGATTCAGAACGTGACACCTTAGTGCGGCTAAATAATCCCAATGACGGTCAGTTGACCACAATTGGCGCGCTCAATGTCGCTACTAGTGCTGAAGTTGGATTTGATATTGCTAATGGTGTGGCTTATGCGGCTCTGACACCAGGCTCATCATCAAGCTTTTATACCATCAATATGAGCAATGGCGGTG
>CAJYHH010000178.1 GCA_913773825.1 Candidatus Sericytochromatia bacterium
GCTAGTGGGCTGTATGCTTTCGATTCGCAGTTTAGATGAAGTGGTTTTGCCCGTGGCCCTTAAACTTTTAGAACGTGCACCAGATGCTAAAAGCATGGCAAAACTAAAAGTTTTTGAAATAGAATCAATCATTTCATCTGTAACCTTTGCAGGCCAGAAAGCGCATCGGCTTAAAGCGCTTGCTGAAAAAGCGCTTCAAGACTTTTCTGGGGACTTACCCTACAATGTTGAAGAATTAAGGCAATTTAATGGGGTTGGGCCCAAATGTGCTCATCTTGCTTTGGGGATTGCTTGTCAGCAGCCTTATATCAGTGTAGATATTCATGTTCACCGTATTTGTAATCGCTGGGGTTATGTCCATACTTCTGAGCCTCAACAAACGCTAGAAGTCCTGGAACAGATTTTGCCGCCTCAATACTGGATTGAGATCAATGCGCTCTTAGTCCCTTTTGGCAAACATATCTGCACAGGGCGTTCCCCCAAATGTTCAAGCTGTCCGCTGTTCGCGATGTGTCCCCAAATCGATGTGGGATCACATCGTTAAGTCATGCTCTAAGCCACAAAAAATCCACAAAAATCCACAAAAAAGGCGAGCGATACAGCTCGCCGATTTTATTTGTGGCGATGGCTTATTTTAGCCGTTGCGCTTAAGCAAATCAGCCTGTTTGGCATAGCGTTCGCCGAGGCCAAAGACAGATAAACCCAAGGGAAACCAGTCGTCTCAGCACCAGCGGCAATCATTCATTTAGGCTGGCACCCTCTAGCAAAGCTATTCTGACTCCTTGCAGGGCAAAAGTTGCCGGTTACAGTTCTGAATAAAGCTGTCACCAGGAGGGCAATCATACGGATTAAGGTTGACTTACCCGAGCCGTTTGAGCCCAATAAGCTAAAAATTTCACCGTCACCCACCTGAAACGATACATCCCTAACAGCCGCAACTCGCTTACGCGTTTTGGATCAGAACGGGCGGTCGTAAAAACCCTGATTGACCTCGTGACGTTTGATTGAAAACGGCTGTTTTGCTGCTTGTTTAATGAATCTTATGTCCCGCAAAGCGTATACGATTCCAAACTGGAGGCGGCGTTTAGTACGGAGTTGAATCTGTCCGCACTAAACCTGATTAAACAGATATCAGAAGAAGTGAGACGCGGACAGACCACGATCATGTTTGGACATGCCAGTGACCATACGAGTGAGGTAAAGATTGAAGATAGAATAAATTATCAATCCGCATGTCTGCTTTTTTGAATGTTGAAAGCTGAAGCTGAAAGATACGGGTCATCCGCAAAATAAAAAACCGGGGTAACACATCACAACAGGGCCTTTTTGAAAAAGCTCCAGGATTTTAAACAGCTGATGCCCGTATAATGTGATCTATGAATTTGCGAGACCTTGAATATCTTGTGGCGCTGGACACCCATCGTCATTTTCATCGCGCGGCTGATGCCTGCTTTGTTAGTCAGCCGACCCTGAGCGGCCAATTAAAAAAACTTGAGCAACATTTAGGCGTCCAGTTGGTTGAGCGCGGTCGCCGCCAGCGGGTTTTGTTAACGCCAATTGGTCAGCAAATTGTCGGCCGAGCCCGGCGTGTGCTGCAGGAAGCTGAAGAAATTGAGCAGATTGCCCGTCTCGCCCAGGATCCTTTTTCGGGGCCTTTGCAGCTGGCGCTGATTCCGACTTTAGCCCCTTATTTGTTACCGCGGATTGTTAATCCGATTAAGCAGGCTTACCCGTCACTTGAGCTGTTTTTACATGAGATTCAGACAGCTCCGCTGCTCAAAAAACTGACCGCTGGTGAAATTGAACTGGGGATTTTGGCTCTGCCGGTAAGTGCTGACGGGATTGTGAGCCAGCCTTTGTTTGAAGAAGCGTTTTTACTGGCGGTTTACCCCGAACATCGCCTGGCCAAAAACAAAACCGTTAAAGTTGAAGATCTGCGCAATGAAACGATGCTCTTGCTGGATGATGGTCATTGTTTTCGCGATCAGGCTTTAGAAGTCTGCTTTACAGCCGGTGCGCATGAAAAAGAAAGTTTTAGAGGCACCAGTCTGGAGACTTTGCGCCAGATGGTCAGCGCACGCAGCGGTCTGACTTTATTGCCTAAACTGGCTCTACAGCCTGAGATTCCTGATTTGCTGACGATTCCCTTTGCCAAACCTCAGCCTTCACGCACGGTTGGAATTGTCTATCGCCAGGGCAGTCCGCGTGAGGCGGTTTATCAGGCCATCGGCAAACTGATTCAAAAGCTGATTGATACTTAAACAGACTGACGATTAAAAGATTTAGGGCTTAGAGCCAGTTAAATTCTGATTCTAAGCCCTAGCTTAGACGTGTTGTGAATAAAGAGTCTTAGGCGTGAACCGGCTCTGGGCCTGAACGGGCCAGAATAGCAACAGGCTCATCATAAAAGCAGTCAGCTTCTGATGAGGGCCCGACTTTAATTACGTTAGCCACGTCCTGCAAAGCTGTACGCAGGCCTTCTTCGATCACCGGGTGATAAAAAGGCATGTTCAGCATTTGTTCAATTGTCAGCTCTTGTTGTAAAGCCCAGGCCAGCAAATGGCCGATGTTTTCTGCGCGGGGGCCAAACATTTCAGCGCCTAAAAATTTGCCAGAGCGATAATCCGCATAGACTCGCAGCAGGCCTTTGTTTTCAAGCATTACCCGGCTGCGGCCCTGATTATGAAAAGAAACCTGCCCGACCGCTGTGCAATTTTCAGGTAAGGACTGAAATGTTTTGCCGATCATTGCAATCTGCGGATGGGTAAACACAATCCCTAAAGGTGCACGGCGCTGGATATTTTCTAAATGCGGGTAATGAGCGGCATTACGTCCTGCCAGACGGCCTTCATCTGCGGCTTCGTGCAGCAGCGGCAGCACATTCATCGAGTCACCCGCAATAAAAATCGGCAGTTTGCCGACTTGCAGGGTCTGAGAATCAAACTCAGGCAGGCCAAAGCGATCAAGCTCAAGTCCTAAAGCATCTAAACCCAGTTTTGAGACATTCGGACGGCGGCCAGCCGCTACCAGCACGTATTGATACTCAGCGCTTTGCTCTTGATCCTGAATATCCAGCCAAGTGACTTTTACGCCGGTTTCAGTACGGTCCAGCTTCTGAACGCGGGCATCGGGCTGAAAGGGAAACTCAGCCTGAAAGCAGCGAATCGCTTCGTCTTTGACCATTGGGTCAGTCAAGGCTGCAACGCTGTGTCTAACGCCAAAGAGCTGGATTCTGACGCCGAGCTGGTGTAGAGCCTGACCTAATTCCAGACCAATAACACCCGCGCCAAATACAGCCACAGACTCAGGTAGATCCTCTAAATCAAACAGATCGTCGTTAAGCAACATCCGATCACCCAAGCCATCAAACATGGGCGGCACAAAAGAAGATGACCCAGTGGCAATCACAATACTTTGGGCCTGGACGCGGGTATGTTCGTCAATTTGCAGGGTCTGAGGGCCTAAAAAGCGGGCAAAGCCGTTAAGACGTTCTTCGGCTGGAATCTGCTCAACCCCTTCGATGACAAAGCCCACAAAGCGATCGCGCTCAGATTTAACTCGCGCCATCACGGCTTTACCGTCAATTTGGGGTTCTCCGGCGTTAACGCCAAAACCGGGAGCACGGCGAATGCCTTCAGCGGCCTCTGCAGCAGCGATGAGTAATTTACTCGGCATACAGCCGACGCGGGCACAGGTTGTGCCATAAGCGCCGCCTTCGATTAAAATAGCTTTTTCAGTATATTTACGCGCTTCACGAAAAGCGGTTAAACCGGCTGTACCGGCTCCGATCACAGCGACATCAACATTCAGTTCTTGCATGACTAGCTCCTGGAAGAAGGGGACGAATGGGAGGATTAAATGGGACTATTAAATGGCACTAAAGGACGAAAAGAAGAAAAAGATGGACTGAGGGCTTAAAGGCACTGTTGGTTATTACAGGGCCTTGTGTCCTCAGTCCGCTTGGTTATAAAACTTTTAGTCCTGCTTTATTCGCTTATTTTACTTGTGCGAGATAGCTGGCGAGGTCATCAGCGCCACCGATATGTTTGCCGCTCATAAAGACCTGAGGGGTTGAACTACGGCCGGTAACAGCCTGGATGGATTTAACCGTAATGCGATCATTGAGCTCAATTTCTTCATAGGGAATATGATGTTGATCGAGCAAAGCTTTGGCGCGGGTGCAGTGAGGGCAGCCTGCGCGAGTGATCAGCGAAACGGTGTCGGGCTCTTTGGCTTCGGCGTTGATGTATCTGAGCATGGTGTCAGCATCGCTGACTTCAAAGGGATCGCCTTCTTTATCGGGTTCAATAAACATCTTTTCGATCACGCCGTCTTTGACGAGCATTGAATAACGCCAGCTGCGCTTGCCAAAGCCAATGCCGCTTTTATCGACAAGCATGCCAATCGCTTCGGTAAACTCACCGTTGCCATCAGGCAGGAAGCGAATCTGGTAAGCGCTCTGGTCTTTTTGCCAGGCGTCCATTACAAAAGCATCGTTAACCGAGACACAGACCACTTCGTCTATGCCATTTTGTTTAAAAACAGGTACCAGGGAGTTATAGCGGGGTACATGAGCACTTGAGCAGGTCGGCGTAAAAGCACCGGGCAGTGAAAAGACAACAACCGTTTTGCCGTCAAAAATTTCTGCGGAAGTGATGTTTTTCCATTCTCCATCGGGAGTGCGGGTACGGAAAGTGGCATCGGGAATACGCTGGCCTTCTTTATTTTCGAACATTGAATCAGCTCCTTGTAGATCGATTGGAATCGATGTGAGTACATCTTGAATATGCTTCTATTATGCCCCTGGATTTTGATTCAGTCCAATCGTTTATTTATTTAATTTTGATAGATAATAGCTATTAATAATTTGGGTGCTAATCGGCTTTTAAAAGGGCTAATCTGAGCTGTTTGGACCTTTTTTATGACGATGAAGCCAGGGTGCAAACCAGCGAGTCAGGCGGGGCATGACGACCCAAGTCAGCAGTAGAACTACAAAAAAAGTGTTGATTCCGACAGCCCAAAACATCGGTAAGCCTTTGAGATAAGCGCCTAGCAGCCAGGAGACCGTAAACACTGTTGGCCAGACGCCGCTCCAGCTGACCAAGGCCATTTTCCAGCGCGGTGGCGGGGTGGCTGGACCTCTAAACCAGGCCTCCAGACCGTGTAGAGGCTTGCGCTCACCGGGGCCTTCAACAAAGGGAGTCAGACGTACTTCCCAGGCCGCAAAGTCGCTTGAGGCATAAAACTGGTCTTTGGCCTGCTCATCTGTAAACGTCCGGAGGATGCCGTAGAGCTGGGGATCTGAGCCTGGCAGAGGGCGAATCAGCTGAGCACCCAGGCTGCCCGGAGCGCTGGACGCCAGGCTGAAAAATTCTTCGATGGCCTGTTCAAAAGCTAACTCCTGGCCGACTTTAACACGTCTCAGAATCGCAACATGAACCGGCATCAGACCCCCAAATAACAGCCTATTGAAGCAAAAAAATTAATCTGACAGCCATTGTAACGCAATTCATATCAGGCGCTATTGGGCTGAGTCTGACCCTTCAACACTTAAAAAAATTAAATGCGCTGACGATTGATTAAAATTAGCTTGAATACGGGCTTGTTTGTGCGCTATTTTAAACATTGAGTTAAAACGTTGAGAACAGGGCCCACTTGCTAAGCACGCCTGTTTGAGTTGAAGTAGACTGTCAAAAAAGGGTCCGAAGAGGTGAGAATGCCTGCTGCTCCCAAGCCAGAAAATGAAAGTGCGCGTCTGGATAATCTCAGGTCTTATCAGATTCTGGATACCCCACCATCGCCAAAATTTGATCAGCTGGTTGAGTTGGCCGCTGAAATCTGCCAGATGCCGATGTCCTTGGTTTCGCTGATTGATACAGAACGCCAGTGGTTTAAAGCCCGTTTTGGCGTCGACTTAGAGGAAACACCGCGTGAGCTGGCTTTTTGCTCCCATGCGATTTTACAGCCAGAGCCTTTGATTGTTCATGATGCAAGCGATGATCCACGCTTTGAAGACAACGATCTGGTCTTAAATGATCCCAGTGTCAGGTTTTATGCCGGGATTCCTCTGCAGTCACCACAGGGTTATGCTTTGGGAACACTCTGCGTGATTGATCATCGTCCACGTGAACTGTCACCCTTTCAGCTTTCAGTCTTAAAACGTCTGGCAGCTCAGGTTATTGATCTGCTTGAGTTACACCGCCTGATGCTGGTGAATCGCGAACAGCGGGCTCGCTATGAATCTGCCTTAGAAAGTGCTGAAGTAGGGCTCTGGGAGCTGCCTGATCAGGCCGGAGCCCGAGGCTGGTGTAACCCTCAGCTTTATCGCTTGCTGGGCTACGCTGACGGTGAAGTCGATTTTGGACCAGATGAACTGATGCGCCGGATTCATCCTGATGATGCTGGGCTGGTGGGACTATTGGGACTTAAGCAGGGTGATGCTTTGCAACATGAGTATCGTCTGCGTTTAAATAATGGAGAGTACCGTTGGTTTAGCCTGCGGGGTCGGGTCTTAGATGAGTCGTCTAATCAAGGTCGACGTTTTGTGGGTACCCTGATCGATATTCATGAACGCCGTCTGGCTCAGGCTGCTCATGAACGGGTCGAAAGTCACCAGCATCAACTGGTTCAGCTGTCTTATGCTCTTAATCTCAGCCAGTCTGAAGTGCTCGAGCAGGGCTTAGGGGTGATCTGCGAATATTTTGATTTACCTGCCGGGATGCTCAGTCTGATGCAAGGTGAAGTTTTTGAAGTAACCGCGATGTGGGCGCCTGAGACCTCGCGTTTACATGCCGGTGACAGGCTGTTGCGAGAAGGCAGCTTTAACAATCAGCTGTTTACAGAACCAGGTGTTGCAGGTTGGGATGAGCTCTCACCGCTGAATCCTGAGCGCTTTGCGCTGTTGACTCTGGAATTTGGCATGCAGACCCTGCTGGGTTGTGCGGTACATATGGCTGGTGAAGCAGTGGGCGTTTTATCTGTATTTGGAGAGCAGCCACGGACTTACAGTGTTCAAGACCGTGACTTTTTGCAGTTTTGCTCACGCTGGATCGGCTTTATGTTAGAACGCTACGCTCATCTGGAACGTTTGCATGCTCTTAGCAGCAGTAAAGACCGTATGATTGCGGTTATGTCGCATGATTTGCGCAATGCCCTGGGCTCGATTTCCAGCGCACGTCAGATGATGCAGCGTGCTTATGATCAGCAGCAGCCCTTGCAGCCAGATCTATTAAAAATTATTGGGGATTCCAGCCAGCATGCTTTAGGCTTGCTTGAAGATCTACTTGAAGCTGCGATGCTGGAACAGGCTGAAACTAAAATGAAGCTGGCGCCGATGTCTTTGGCCTCGTTTGTGGTCAATCTGGCGATGGTTTTTGACATGCGTGCCGCTCAGAAAAACATCAGGCTGGTCAGTGAGCTGACGCCCGGTGAAGGGGTGATTGCTTTAAATCAGCGTAAGCTCTATCGCGCTTTAGAAAATCTCTTGCAAAATGCCCTGAAGTTTACACCAGAGGGTGGTGAAATCAAGCTAAGTGTTGGCCAGGACGAACACAATGCCTGGCTGACTGTTCAAGACAGTGGGATTGGTGTGCCGCCTGAGCTTTTACCGGCTTTATTTGAAAAATTTGGTCCGGCTCGCCGACCGGGTCTGGCCGGTGAGCGCTCACACGGTTTAGGGCTGTATATCACTCAGGAAATTATTGTCCAGCACGGTGGCCAGATTGAGGTCAGCAGTGAGCCGCAAAAGGGTACTTGCTTTCGGATTACAATCCCGCTGCTGCAGCAACTGGGTTCAGCCTAAATCTTTCCGACATCTTTCAGAAAATAGATCCTAAAAGTTCCCTGAAACCTGATTTAAAGCTTAAAAAATAGGGTACATAATAGTCATATCATCAACGGGTGACTTTGGCAGAAGGATCTTTGTCCTTCTGCTTTTTTGATTTTTTGAAGCTAAAGACCTTCATTTTAGGCGTTTTAGGCATTCTTTATTCATCTTTTCTTCCTGTAAAGCAGACTATGATGGTTAATCACTGAAAGTTTAAGTCCTTCAGCGGGATTAATTGTAATCGTATTGATTACATATGAATAGCAGATTGCTGTTTGTTTTAAATCTTTTCGGCTTTGCTGGACTGTTGCTGAATCTGAGCGGTTAAGAGTTGCAGAGCCTGACGCAGCAGAGCAACCTGCTCGAGGCTGGCGCTGTCATGTGGGTCACCGCCTGTGCGGCAGATTAGATCTGCAGGAACACTGCGGGCCTGCTCTTTTAGATTCTGGCCTTCAGCAGTCAGGGTAATTCTGACAACGCGCTCATCTTCCGGGTCACGCTTGCGCTGAATCAGGCCGCGCTGTTCAAGCCGCTTCAGCAGCGGCGTCAGCGTGCCAGAATCCAGGGCCAGGCGCTCGCCTAAGGCTTTAACCGTGGCGCTTTTGATTTCCCAGAGCACCAGCATGACTAAATACTGCGGGTAAGTCAGGCCCAGCGGCTCAAGCAGCGGCCCGTAAGCCCGAATTAAAGCGCGGGAAGCGTTATAAAGGGCAAAACAGAGCTGCTGCTCAAGAATAAGCGCGTCGTCAGAAGAAGTCATACGTTAACCTCTTGAGTTAACCTCTTGAGTTAACCTTTTTCAATTCACCTTATGCGAGGCGAAGCTGAACGTCAATATTACCGCGGGTTGCGTTTGAATAGGGGCAGACCTGATGGGCGGTTTCAATCAACTGCTGAGCGGCTTCACGCTCGAGTTCAGGAATTGAAACTTCGAGCACAACGGCCAGGCCAAAACCCTGGCCAACAGGGCCAATGCTGACTTCAGCGGTGACGGAAATGGGGCCAGACTTGATTTTCTGAGCGCGGGCAACATGAGCCGCTGCGCTGCCAAAACAGGCGGCATAGCCTGCTGCAAAGAGCTGTTCAGGGTTCGTCCCCTGACCGTTGCCGCCCATGGCTTTAGGGGCTGCTAAGCCAACATCCAGTAAGCCATCATCACTTTTAGCGCGACCTTCGCGGCCAGAAGTCGCGGTTGCTTTGGCGGTATAGAGGGTTTTTTCAAGGGTTGTTGTCATGATTAAATCTCCTGTTGGTTTGATTTGTTTATAAAATCATCATACCTGAAAATTTAATTGTATGCAATTTAATTGTTGAAAATTTAATTTGGTATTAGATGCGACTGAGTGAAATTGTGTGAAGTTGAGTGAGAGTGACTGAATCTTTATGACGCGATATTTGGGAAGATAAGCAGATATAATAAGTTATCCTTTGATTTCGAGTGGGCCCATGAAAACGTCTGAAAAAACGCACGAGCTGAAAATCTGGCATCTTTCCCATCTTCAGATTCTGGCGGATCGTGCGATGCAGGACTTAGATTATTTAGCCAATGTCTGCCATCTCAGCGAGATTACCAAACACTCAGTGATTTATCTGCCTGGAGACCCAGCTGAAACGGTTTATTTTCTTAAGCAGGGGCGCGTCAGAATTTCGCGACTTTCAGAAGAAGGCAAGCAGATTACGCTGCTGGTGTTAGAGGCCGGTTCTCTGTTTGGCGAAGTCGCGGTACTCGACGATCAGGCCCGGCATGAAAGTATTGCCGAAACGATGGAAAATACCCTGCTTTGCCACACCAGCAAACAAAACTTTGAGCAGTTTTTGCAGCGCAATCCAGACTTGAGCTTAAAAATTGCCAAGATGATGGGTAAGCGCTTAAGACAGGTCGAAAATCGGCTTGAGGACGTCGCTTTTTTGCCTGTTGAAGCCCGTCTGTATAAATTACTTGGTCATTTAGCCAGTGAATACGGCCAGCCCACCGAAGCTGGGACGCGGATTCAACTGCGTTTGACCCATCAGGATCTGGGGCAGTTGATTCACGCGACGCGCCAAACCGTCACTGAACTGCTCAATCAGTTTGAAGCGTCTCATCTGCTCAGTACCGAGCGCCGCCAGCTGGTGCTTCATCCACAATTTTTTGAAAATAAAGCTTAACTGGCGGGGCTCTTGGCTCAGGCTGGCTAAGCGCTTAAGCGTGTAAGCGGCTTTAACGCGCTGAGATCGTCACTTTTATTGCCTGGCCATAAGTAAAGCCATCCATGCGATTTGCCATGGTTACCAGCGGTAGCTTTTCGGCTGTTCCCATGCCGGGCATCGTCTGGCGAGGAGCCTGATCTGGGCCGGTACCGGGCATTTGGTTCATTTCTGTGCCAGCGTCCCAGAGTGAAATCTGGCTGGTGACATCGCCGGTTACAGGCATGTTGCCATTAAACAAGGGCAGGCCGGTGTCAGCAGGGGCATAAAAAGCATCGTTGCTTTGGCCAAACATTGTCAAAAAGGACAAATGATCCCCAGGTGAGGCTGTGAAGCTAAACTCAAATTTTTTGCCAGGTGTGGCGGGTCCAGGTTGAGTGCCACCTACCGGTGTATTAAAAATCACTGAACCGGGCACAGCCTGAGCTAATTTAGCAGGGTTTGCGTCTTCAGCATTGTTTTCGAGTCCCTGGCCTCGATCCAGCATGCCCGCAGTAAAGAAAGGCATGCCGTCACGATGGACAAAATACAGGCCGGGTGATAAGGGACTCGGTCCATCGCTAAGACTTTCAAGCGTGACAGTGAACGTCTTTTGCATGTTCGACATATCAGAAGTCGGCATGGCGTTTGAATCGCTTGCGGGCAGCATAGCCGCATTACCGAGTTTATCGCAGGCGCTTAAGTTTAGCAGGCTGATTAAAAGCGTGGCAGTCAGTGTGTGTCTCATACAAATTCTCCTGAAAAATTAATCTGAAAATCAAAACGTCTTTGGGACTCTGCTTTTGACTTTAGAACAGGCCGCTTAAAAAGACTGTCGGCTTGCCGACAAAACCTGCTTGAAATACCGTCTGACTGGACGGTATACTAAGTTTAAATTAAACCGTCTGAACAGACGGTTTTGAGAAGATATGACAAAAAAAGATCCTCAAGCCACCCGTAAACGTATTCTTAAAGCCGCGATTAGTCTGCTTAACGCTGAGGGCGTGACCCAGCTGATTCTGGATGAAGTGGCTCGGGAAGCCCAGGTGAGTAAAGGGGGGCTGCTTCATCATTTTCCAACCAAAGAAGCTTTGTTTAAGGGCTTAGTTGATCTGAGTTATCAAAGCTGGCAAGCAGTGCTGGAGGCTAAGTTGGAGCAAGAGCCCGAAGGCCGCCCTGGACGCTGGACGCGAGCTTATATTCGCTCAAGTTTTCAGCTCTCACCTGAAGCGCTTGACGAGATGCAGGCCTGTCGACGGGTTTTGACTCTTTATCCTGAGATGCTTCACTACTGGCGGCAGCATTATCAGCCGATGCTGATTCCGAATGGTGATGACGGTTTACCTAAGGGCCGGGCCTTGATGATTCGGGTGGCCTGTGATGGCCTGTGGCTTGGTGAAGTCAGTGGGCTTGCGCTGGTGTCTGAAACAGCTTATGCCGAAATTGAGGCTGAGTTATTGAGGCTGAGTGAAGATGTCTGAAAACTGGAAACCCCGCTTTTTTTTGATCTGGTCAGGCCAGGCCGCTTCGCTGATTGGCAGTGCTCTGACTCAATTTGTGCTGATCTGGTGGATTACTCAAACCAGCGGATCACCAAGTGCGCTGGCGCTGGCGAGTATTACGGCTTTGCTGCCTCAAGCTATTTTTGGGCCTTTGGGCGGGATTTTAGCCGATCGCTGGAGCCGCCGGTTGATTTTAATGGCCTCTGACTTGATTTCAGCTTTGTGTATGGGTGTTTTAATCTGGCTGTTTGCCAGTGATCAGATTCAGCTCTGGCATTTGTATACCATGATGGCGATTCGCAGCACGATGCAGGCTTTTCAGGCTCCGGCTGCGGCAGCCAGCACCAGCCAATTAGTCCCGCCTGACTGGCTGGAGCGCGCCGCAGGTATGAACCAGGCCGTTATGGGTTTAATGACCGTGGCCGCAGCCCCTTTAGGCGCGCTGGCCTTAAGTATCATGCCCTTATATGCCGCGTTGATGATTGATGTGCTGACCGCTTTATTGGCGATTACGCCGCTATTTGTTTACCAGATTCCCCAAGCTAAACGGACTGATACTCAAGAGCTTAATCTCTGGGATGATTTTCGCCTGGGTTTGCAAGTTGTCAGCCAGCATGGTGGTCTGTTGCGG
>CAJYHH010000179.1 GCA_913773825.1 Candidatus Sericytochromatia bacterium
CGCTTCTGCCAGATTATCGATATAGGCATGATTGCCGTTGCCTTTGTCAGCTAATTGCTCAAGTTTGTTGTCTTTGTAGTTCCCCATGCCATAACCTAAAACCGTCAGAAAAATCCCGTCTTTACGCCGGGCTTCAATCATCCGGATCAGCTCAGCATCACTCGAAGGACCAACGTTAAAGTCACCATCTGTTGCCAAAATGACGCGATTGTTGGCATCACTGCGGAAGTGTTTACGGGCGGTTTCATAAGCTAACTGAATGCCTTCACTGCCAGCGGTTGAGCCACCTGCTTCTAATTTTTCAAGCGCGTCCAGGATTTTTTCGCGCTGGCTGCCATTGGTAGGGGGCAAAACTAATCCGGCTGCTCCAGCATAGACCACAATTGCAACATGGTCTTGCTCACGCATTTGATCCACCAGCATTTTGAGGGAGCGCTTAAGCAAAGGCAATTTATTTGGGTCACTCATCGAGCCTGAGACATCTAGCAAAAACACCAGATTTTGCGGGGGGAGCGTCTGCAGATTAACGGGTTTACCCCGCAGACCGATGCGCAGGAGTTTATTGCCAGGAGTCCAGGGGCAATCCGCTAAGTTCGTTGTCACTGAAAAAGGATGTTCCCCGCTGGGGTTGGGATATTGATAGGGAAAATAATTAACCAGCTCTTCGATTCTGACAGCATCAGCAGGCGGCAGCTGTTTGCTTTCAATAAAGCGACGCATATTGCTATAAGACGCCGTATCAACATCAATTGAAAAAGTGGATAGCGGATTTTTTAGAGATTCAAGAAAGGGATTATCATAAATTCGGTTATAGGCTTCGGTATTGTGTTCTTGGTCAGCCTCATGAGGCATCTGATCGGGTGGGATTTGTCTTAAATCCCGTTCACCAGCACCACCTCTGAGCTTATTTTCAGTTCGGCTGCGCGTCATGTGCATCACCCCAGGGGCAACTGGCTTGGGCGCAACACTGACGTCAGCAATTGCTGCTTCTTCAGGTTCAGGCAGATTGGCGGTTTCCTGTTTTTGATCCTGAACACTGGCGCAACCGCCGAGACTCAGGCTGGCTGCAGTCAGTAGCAGCAGAGAAAAATTAAGAACCGTCTGAGTTGTTGGTGTCTTCATTTTAAAACACTCCTTTAGGCAGGCTGGATGTTGGACTCAGCAAACTAAAGGAGTGTTCAATGATGTGCGGACCCAGGCAGAATTTAGCCAAGTCCCACATCATTTAGGCCAATACTTAGACGCTGCAGCGTGCGTTCAATATCGTGATCCAGACCGACAGACATACGAATCATGCCGTCACTCAGCCCCATCTTGGCGCGTTCAGCAGGCGGAATTTCTGAAGACGTGCTGTTGCCGGGTGCACTAAAGAGGGTTTTGTAAAAACCCAGACTGACTGCCAGATAGCCGACTTTTTCTTGCTGCATGCGCTCCATCAGACGATTGGCCAGACTGGCTTCGCCCACATCTAAAACTAACATCCCGCCATAGCCATAACCAGGATTACGCAGCTGTTTTAACAGCTCATGGTCGCGATGAGAAGGCAAACCCGGATAATGCACTTTTAAGCCCATAGATTCAAGGCCCTGGGCCAGATACAGAGCGTTATGACTGTGCTGGCGCATGCGAATGTGTAAGCTATGCAGATTTTTAAGAATACTTGCAGAGCGGAAAGAATCTAAAACGGGCCCCATCAGCATCGCTGCACCGCTGTTTACATCACTCAGCGCATCTGTAAAAGCTTTGGCACTGCAAACAGCACCGGCTACACAGTCGCTGGTGCCGTTAATAAATTTAGTCAGACTGTGAACGGTAATATCTGCGCCATGTCTGATCGGTGTGATCATCAAGGGACTAAAAGTATTGTCAATCATCAGCTTTGCGCCGTGATCACGCGCAATTTGAGACAAGACAGGAATATTTGCAACTTCAAGCAGGGGGTTAGAAATAGATTCTCCGTAGATCACACGGGTTTTATCGTTTAAAGCCGCTTTGAGCTCGTCTTGGTCATGAATATTGACAAAGCGGGTTGTGATACCTAAACGAGGTAAAAAGTTTTTGAGAAAGGCATAAGTCCCGCCATAAATTGTGCGGCTGGCAACAATTTCATCACCCGCCTGACAGAGCTGCAAAAGACTGTTTGAAATAGCCGCCATGCCAGAAGCCATAACCTGGGCACTTTCGCTGGCTTCCATCCGTGATAAAGCATTAGAGAGGTATTTATTACTGGGGTTCCAGTGGCGCGAATATAAAAAACAACCTTCAATTTCAGTTTCAAACAGCTCCGCCATGGTGTCGGGGCTCATAAAAGTATAAGTCGAAGAATCGTTAATCGAAGGATTCACCTCGCCATATTCGCCAAAGACGAGATAGTCCTGAATATCACTTGCTGGATTAAAGCTCATATACGTGCTCCTGAGTCTGGGATAAACTCAGGATATTATGGCTCAGACCGTGATGGCTAGGCTCTTTGAGACAATAAGCCAGTGTCCAACACGGTCTGAGTCATCTTTATAGAGCGCGCTCAGACCTCAACAGCCGCCACCGCCGCCGCTAAAGACCTGATGATAATTGCCGTCTGCCGCGCGTTTATAAATTTCATACCAGTTCCACTCATAACCATAGCCCTGTGTCAGCAAATATTCAGACTGAGGCTCAGCTTCAAAACTTGATATAAAGTTATACCCTGAGCAAATCCCTTCAGCCTGGGTATCTTTTTTAAGTAGTTCGAGCTTAGGGACATAATTTTTGCCCTTAAGCTCAGCAATTAACATCAGTTGATGGGTATGACAACCGGTGTCAGAACCAGGCAAAGGGCCAAGCCGACTCGAAATCATTAAAGCGGGTGATTTGCCCTGATTGAGTTTAAGTGACTGCACATCATCAACCTGAAAACGTTTAAGCTGCTCAGCTGTAATCCCTTTAGAAGTGTAACTTTTACGTGCCAGGCTTTCTGCGGTTTTACGCTGAGTCGCTGTAACAGGGCTGCTACCTGCATAGCTTCGTCGGCCGGGAAAGCCTGACGTAAAGCCAACAAAGCGCTCAAAGCGTCTGTCTTCTGGCACAGGAGGATTCATCTTGCCGCTGACAAAGCCAAAACCGCTGCAGCCAGCGGGATTATATTCAGTCAGTTTAAGGGTTCCTTTGCTCTGACCATTGCGAAAGGCTTCATAAGTCTGACCCGGTTTAAAAAACTGTCCAACAATGGCCTCAACCTGCTCAGGCTGAACTTCACTGGGAACTTCCCGAAATTGCCCATCTAGCCCCCAGATCGCCACAGGCTGTAAGCCATACGCTTCAAGATTGAGAAGCAGGCTTTCACCAGGCAAAACCGGTGAAGGAGCAGCGCCTAGCAAGGCAGCACAGGCCAGAAGTGTCAGCAATCGCGGCAAACGTTTAAACATGATCTTTCTCCGCAGTCAGATAGCTACAGATTAACTGCTGAACCGGTTTGGGACAAGAGTCGGCGTGATGTGGCTCGCGCTTGATAAAAAAAGCCTGTGCCATAATAAGCTCACATCGGCACAATTCGATATTGTTTGGAGCAAATTATGGTCTATTGTCCACGGGAAGGGGCGCGTTTTGATCTGAGCCCAGGCCAGTCAGTGTTTACGTTTCACACAGGGGCAGTTTATTTGTTAAAGGGTCAGGTTCGATATCGTCTTGATACCCCTGAAATTGAGCCTTTTGCCTATACATTGGGGCCTGGATCTTTAATTGGGCTTGAGCAGGCTCAACTGCCTGACAATCTGCTTCAGGCCAAGGTGTTAGAGCCCCTTCACGCGCGAGCCTGGAGCTTAAAAGCCCTACAAAGCGATATCGCAAAAGACCTGCAGTTTGCCTTATGTTGTCTGATGAGCCTGTCGAGTCAGCAGCGTCGTCTGAATCAGGAATTAGCCCGGCGTTGGCAGGCCCAGACCCAGGCAGAACAGCTCGCTGCTCTGGCCAAACAAAATGCCCAGGCAGGCAACACGGCAATGGCAGATGTTTTTTATCAGCGTTTAGTGGGGACTTTTCCCCAACATGACATGACAGATTCTCTACGTGATCTCCTGACTCAATTGCGTAAAGAACATTGTAAAGAACCTAAAGGAACA
>CAJYHH010000180.1 GCA_913773825.1 Candidatus Sericytochromatia bacterium
CAAAGACCAAAGCCATTAAAATTACAACTGTAAACAGCTCTACCTGGTTAATGTCTTTCAGGTCATGCCATTTTTCGGCCATCGGCCCAAAAAAGACGCGTCGGGTTAGCCAGAGCATATATGCTGCCCCTAGAATAATGCCGATCGCAGCTAAAAGTGTGGCAATCTGTGTGACAAAATGGGGGAGCCCTTTAAGATGGTTGCCATAAGCACCTGTAAAAATCAGGAATTCGCTCACAAAGCCGCTCATTCCAGGTGCCCCAACTGAGGCTAGCGAAGCAATGACAAATAAGGCCGATGTCAGCGGCATACGCGTGGCTAAACCACCTAATGCCGCCAGATCGCGAGTATGGGTGCGTTCGTATACCACACCAACAAAGATAAATAACAGGGCTGTAATGGTGCCGTGGGTAAACATTTGAAGAATCGCGCCATTGAGACCAATGGCATTCCAGGCTGAAAGCCCCAGTAAAACAAAGCCCATATGACTGACGCTGGAATAGGCAATCACGCGTTTAAAATCAGTCTGGGCCAGGGCTAGTAGCGCCCCATAGAGAATATTAATCATGCCCAGAACAGCAAAGGCCCCTGCCATCCACTTGGCCATATCGGGAAATAAACCGAGGTTGAAGCGTAAAATCCCGTAAGCGCCCATTTTAAGCAAGACACCTGCCAGAATGACGCTGATGGCGGTGGGGGCTTCAACGTGAGCATCAGGTAGCCAGGTATGAAACGGCACCATGGGGAGTTTGACCGCGAAACACAGAAATAAGCTGATAAATAATGTTGTCTGAAGCCAGGGGGCCAGATTGGCCAATAGAGAATTTTGATTCTGAAGCAAAACAATTACATCAAAGGTGTGAGGTGTAGACAGGAAATAAATGGCCAAAAAGCTGACTAACATCAAGGCTGAGGCCAGCATGGTGTACAGAATAAATTTAATCGCGGCGTATTCACGCCTGGGGCCACCCCAGAGCCCGATTAAGAAATACATCGGAATCAGCTCAAGCTCCCACATCGCAAAGAACAAAAACAGATCAAGCGAGCTAAACACGCCTAACACGCCGGTTTCCATCACCAGTAGCATCGTAAAATAAAGACGACTGCGCTCTGTGATGTTCCAGGACACAAAGACGGCTAAAAACACAATTAGCGAAGTCAGCAGCACCATCGGCAGACTTAGACCATCTACCCCAACCTGATAATGAATCTGAAACTGGGGCATCCAAGGCAGGCGATCAACGAGCTGAAAAAGTTGTTTGTCTGTGGAGCTAAACTGTGGGTCGTACTTAAGTAACAGCCCGCAGGATAAAACCAGTGTCAGGCCTGACCAGACTGCTGCCAGCCAATGATAAAAACGTGGTTTGTCACTTTTAAGCAGCAGCATCGATAAAGCGCCTAAAAGAGGCAGGAAAATGACGGCGCTAAGTAAAAAACTATTGGACTGCTGCATTTACATCACCTTGCCTAAAGGCGTCCAGAAATAGAGCAGCAGGATGCCCACTAAGATCACCACAATAGTCAGCAAATAAGTCTGTATACGGCCTGTCTGGGTGTATTTAAGCGTTTCGCTGCTGCCAATTGCAAACAAACCTGCTCCATTAACCAGTAAGCCATCAATCAGATATTTATCGATGATCTGACTGGCGCGAGCGATTCCCATTACTACCCAACGGGCGATAAAATCATAGGCGTCATCGATATAAAAGCGATTCAACGAGGCTTGATAAAGGGGGTTAAAGCGCTCAGCGAGCTTATCTGGCGCAATTTTGGGGCTTGTGCTTCCGTACATCGCCCAGGCTAATCCAGCACCAATTAAAAAGACGCTTAAAGATACGCCCAGAACTATCATGTCAAAGCCAGCATGAGAAACATGATGAGGCGGCCCACCATGATAGCCAGGTTGATAGTAAATAAAACTACCAAAATGTAAGCTGTCGGGGGTATAGGGCGTGCCTAAAAAGCCCGCCAGCAGCGAAGGAATGGCCAGAATTACCAGCGGACCTTTCATTAACCAGCCCGGATCGTAGGCATGGCTAAAGGTCTCAGCGAGACCTCGGAAGCTGCCTTCAAAAGTTAAAAAATAGAGCCTGAACATGTAAAAAGCCGTCAGGACAGCCGACAGAGCCGCTAGCCAGAAAAGTGGAGAATGTGCCTGCCACATCGCCAGCAGCATTTCGTCTTTGCTCCAGAATCCAGCTGTGACAAACGGAAAGCCGGAAATTGAGGCGGTACCGATGAGACAAGTCAGAGCCGTAATGGGCATTTTTTTGCGCAGACCGCCCATTGTGCGCATATCATTGCTGTGAACAGCGTGAATAACGCTGCCTGAGCACAGAAACAGCATGGCTTTGAAGAAAGCATGAGTAAAGAGATGAAAGATGCCTGCGGTATAGCCCAACGGCACCAGCGTCACAATCTGGCCATTTTCAAGGGCTGGTTCATACATGCCAAGCGTCATCATCATAAAGCCGAGCTGAGAAACGGTTGAATAGGCAAGCACGCGCTTAATATCGTTTTGAGTAATGGCAATCGCTGCGGCCAGAACTGCCGTAATACCGCCAATCACGGCGATGAAGTCGAGCACTAGAAAACTGCCGAAGAGCGGAGTTGTCGCTGATGCAAAAATCGGCATCAGCTTGGCGACCATAAAAACACCTGCAGCCACCATAGTCGCTGCGTGAATCAGGGCTGAAACGGGTGTCGGGCCTTCCATGGCGTCAGGTAGCCAGACATGTAGCGGGAATTGAGCAGACTTGCCGATCGGTCCAAAAAACAGCGCCAGTGCAGCTAGTGCCAGCACCATGCCAGGCACTTTTCCAGATTCAATGGCAGCTGTGACTTCTCCAAAACCCAGTGCGCCGGTCATATAGAAAAGCATCATGATGCCGATTAAAAAGCCAAAATCTCCGATGCGATTGACGATAAAGGCTTTTTGGGCTGCCGCACCGGCTTCGGGCTTGGCTGTATAAAAGCCAATCAACAAATAAGACGACACCCCGACCAGCTCCCAACCCGCATAAAGCAAGAGCAGATTATTTGCGACAACCAGCAACAGCATTGAAAATGTGAAGAGTGAAAGCGCGCCATAATAGCGGGGAATGCCCTCATCATGCGCCATATACTCGATTGAATAAATTTGGACCAGCAGGCTCACAAAACAGACAACAACCAGCATCATGACGGTGATGTTGTCGATATTCCATGCCAGATTAAAGTCAAAATTACCAGCTGTCAGCCAGCGAATCGCGCCTCTGAGATTAAGTCCTGAATCGGTCAGACGGGCAATAGCCAGACCCAGAGACCAGAACAGGGATAAAGCTGTGCCAAACAAAGAAATCCCGATACTAAGACGCTTGGCTTTGCGATTAGCGCCCGCACCCAAAAAGATGAGCAGGGCTGCAAGCAGCGGAAAGATCACCACAAGTGGAGCGTTTTGAATCAAGATATTCATCAGGCCCTCACCATTTCATCAGGTGGATTTTGTGAATGTCCACCGTCTTAAAGTGTTTATAAATTGAAAGGGCGATCGCCAAACCTACGCCAGCTTCTGCAGCAGCAATTGTCAGAATAAAGATCGCAACAACCTGGCCGGTTAGGGCTTCAGGCGTGACGTATTTAGAAAAAGCCACAAAGTTGAGATTGACAGCGTTAAGCAGAAGCTCAATTGACATCAGGACTTTAATCAGATTGCGAGAAGTGGTAACGCCATAAAGGCCAATGCAAAACAACAGGGCTGCTGCAATCAAATAATGCGGCAAACCGACATTGAGGAGCTGTTGGCCAAGACTGACATGCTGAACGGCTTGCTGGGTCATTTCGCTTGCAACTTCACCCATGATTGGCCTCCTTACGGGCAATGACAATGGAGCCGAGTAAGGCCATTAAGAGCACTAATGAGGCAATTTCAAAGGGAATGAGATAGGGGCCAAAAAACTGGCGGCCAATTTCGGCAACTGTATTGAGGTCTGCTTGTGAAGGGGTGCCCGAAAGCTTCCAGACGCCGCTCCATAAGCCGCGTGCCAGCAATAAAAACAGGCCAAAAGTGATAAAAATAAAGCTGAGCGATTTAAACTCGGAGCTATGCTCTGGAAAGTCAGCCCCAGCGTTGCGGGTTAGCATAATGCCAAATACAAATAAAATGGCGACAGCACCCGCATAGATCAAAATCTGGGCAGCGGCTAAAAAGCTGGCGTTGAGGGTGATATACAGGCCACCCATGCATAAAAACGTAAGGGCCAGCAAAAAAGCACTGCGGATCACGTCACGCACAATCACCATGCCTGCTGCTGAAGCGACCATGGTGAACGAGAGAATATAAAAAGCAAGAGTAGCGCCCTGATTAAACAGCAGGACGCTAATGAACAACAGAAACGCCGCGGCGAACAACAGGCCGAAGACCACTTTGTCGGCGAATCTGAGTGTCATGGTGCTTTGATGCTTCCTTCATTGTTTCGGTAAATATTACCGGGAGACAAAGGAGTATAACAAAAAAATGGGCAGTAAAAAAGCCCAGAACGGGACTCGAACCCGTGACCTCTTCCTTACCAAG
>CAJYHH010000181.1 GCA_913773825.1 Candidatus Sericytochromatia bacterium
AAAAAGACTGACCGCGCCAAAATGTACACCAAGACATCAGCTGAAATGAATGAAGTTTTGCGGGTCGCAATCTGGCCTCAATAGGCTAATGAAGACACGTTCAGACTTAAAGTCCCACTAATAAGACAAAAGTTATCGCCAAGAAAGACTTGGCTTGACTAACGCCAGAGACTTCCCATGATATAATGCTTCATTGAGGAAGTCGGCGCCATGTTTGACACAGGATTGTTTGACACAGGTGTATCGCAAGTTCCGGATCGCCAGTGAGATCGACCGGCTTGCAACTGCCAACCGCCTTAACCTTGGGGCTTATGCCCAAGCAATAAGAATATTTGCCTGCCCTCGAAAAACGGACCGAACAATTGACTGTAGAGAAGGGCCTTAAACCTTTTTGCAGCGGTCGCTTTCTGTGTGGCTTTAGAGGTCTGGCATCTTAAACAGAAGCTGAATGAAGTCATTAAACATCGACAATCTGATTCGACAAGCCTATGGTGACTCGGTCGCCAATCTGGGCAAAGATATCTGGCGTAATGGTCGCGTACTGCATTTTGACAGCCAGGACCTTACGGGCGTAACACTAGTAGACGGCGCAGTAAAAGGCAGCCGTCAGTTGCCTTATGAAGTGACCCTTGAAATTGGTATGGGGCGTCACATGCATATGACTGGGCAGTGTACCTGTCCCTATGAATTTGACTGCAAACACTGTGCAGCACTGGGTTATGCCTGGTTAGCCCGCCAAAAGCCCAATCGCCAAAATGATCGCCCAAACGACCGTCAGCCTGAGCGCGGCAATCATCGCAATCCCGAACGCATTTCCGAACGCAGCCTTGAGCGGCAACCTGGACTGAACCACTCACGCAACCAGGTAAACGATCGGATGCCGGAAGAACTTCATGACCCTGAGCAAGATTTTGAGATGGATCTGGAGCCCCCGGAGTTTCAACAAGAATTCCATCAAGATTTTCACCAGGATTTCCGCCAGGACTACCGGGAACCCCGGCAGCGTCAGGATTTTCGCCAGGATTCACGTCATGAAGTCCATGATGGCCCCCCTGGCCGCAAAAACACGCGCAATGATCGTCAGAATCAGCCTCAAAATCGTCAAAATGGTCGTCAGCCCCGTGAACATCATCATGATCGCGACATGAACCGTGAAATGGTGATGGATGGTCCTGCTCGTCGTGAACCTCAGCAGCGTCGTGGCCGCCAGGATCAACATCGCGATGACCGCAACCAGGGCAGCCAGCAGCTTAAAGCCTGGCTGAGCCGTCTGCGCAAACGCACCAGCCCTGCTGGGCCGGAGCGCAATCTGCCAGAGCGTCTGGTGTATGTGCTGAGCGTCAGTAATAATCAAGCTCGCATTGAGCTGCGCTCCCGTGAACCCAAGCGCGGCCGTAACGGCAATCGCCAGACCCGGCCTGAACCCTTAAGTAAACTCATTGGCCCCCAGGCTCGCCATCTTCCAGAAGACCAGGAAATTGGCCGCTTACTGTTGAGTCAGGCCGAGCCTGGCCCCGCTGCCAAAGACAGTACGCTTTTAACCCTTAAAGGGGCTGCTGGTGCACTGGCTTTAGATCTCATTCTGGCCAGCGGCCGTTGTCGGATGCAGAACTCTGATGGGCCTCGTCTCAATCAGGGTGAGTCTCGCCCACTGGCGTTTAACTGGCGCCAGACCAGTCGCGGCTGGCAACTACAGGGTGCGGGTAATCCACCTGTCAAACAGGTCTTTCAGATTGATGGACCCTGGTATTTTGATTCAGTCAGCCGTGATGTTGGTCCCTTAGAAACAGAAATGGACCCTGGTTTAGTCGAAGAGCTGTTTAAAGCGCCCGCTGTCACCAAAAACCAGATTGAATCAGCAACGGTGAGTCTAAATCAGATGTTCCCAGAGCTTGAGCTTGAGTTGCCTAAAGGGGCTCGGGTTGAAGTAGAACAGATTAGCGAACTGGACCCTGATCCTCGCCTGGTGCTGCGTGGTCTGCCGCGTGAAGGCCGTGACCCGGTTTATGTTGCCCAGTTGGCTTTTGATTATGGCGGTGGTTTATTAGCTCCAGCCGGAGATGATGTCTCTGTCAGACTTGAGCAAAAAAATCGGATCTTTTTAATTGATCGCGAACTGGAAGCTGAAGCTGAATGGCGCGAACAATTAACCGAAAAAAATCTTGAAGCCCTCGGCGATGGCGTAACTTATGTCCTGCCCGGTGACGGCAGCGGCGCTCAGGCTCAGGCCTGGGAGTACTTTTTACGCGTCGAGGTCCCGGCTTTAGAAGATCAAGGCTGGACGGTTGATATCGCTGAAGACTTTAGCTTAAAAGTCTATGGCGGTGAATCCGGTTGGGAAGCCAAAATTGAAGAAGACGAAAAAGCAGAATGGTTTGAC
>CAJYHH010000182.1 GCA_913773825.1 Candidatus Sericytochromatia bacterium
AGCATTGACCTGAGCTAAATACAGATCCAGTGCTTTTTGCGCTTTTTCAGCATTAATCGGCTGGGTCAGGTTGGCATCTCGATACCAGACACTGGCGAGCATATAGCTCAGATCTTTATGGCCAGGGTGCTGAGTCAGCGCATCTGTCAGCACGCGACGGGCTTTATCAAAATCTTCAGCTTTAAGCGAAGCACCGGTCAGCAAGTCAGCCAGGGTAATACTTAAGTCCACATGACCAGGGCGAGCTGCTAAAGCCTGCTCAAGTTCGGTTACAGCCTGCACACGCTCACCCTTAAAGAAAAACAAAAACTCAGCTTTGGCAATCATCGCTTTAATGCTGTCCGGGTCTTGTTCAAGCGCTTGTTTGAGCAATTGTTCAGCCACATCAAAGCGGCTAAAAAAGACAAAGTTGACTTCCGCTAAATTGACTCTGGCCTCCACAGTTTTGGGATCCAGGGCAATCACTTTTTCATAAAGCATCACAAGTTCCTGAGCCTGGCCCTGGAACTCGTCCGCCTGGCGCTTAAACTCTTCTCCGCTGGCGTTGGGGTCGCGCTGAGCCCATTCACGCCGTAAGTTTTCAAGCAAAAGATTAGCCAATTGCAGATGGGGAGCAGGATTATTAGCCTGCTGAAGAACAGCCTGACGCAGCTGAGATTCAGAAAGCTGAGCTTGATTCTGAGCAAGACTGACAGGGGCCCAAAGCGCTGAAACCAGAAGACTCGCTGCCAACAGCATACGGAAAGAGGGTAGATATTTCATACCCACTATTGTATCGAAAGGATCTGAAGCGGCCAAGCAAATGCCAGACCGAGCAAGCTCACTGCGATGCTGGAAATTTATTAGCCAAATGAGTAAAATACTTTTAACCCAAGACACAGAGGCTAAGCTATTGTATGCGTAAACGTTCACGCCGCGTCACTCCGGCTATTTTAGGTTCCATTATGTCCTTGATGTCTGTCACCCTGCTAACCAGCTGTGGTGAAGAAGAACAAGTGGATGCCAATCTATTTGAAACCGTTGCCCAGTGCGCGTCCAGCGGTGAGTATACCCAGGCTGAATGTGAACAGTATTTTAACGAGGCCAAAGCTGCTCATCAGGCTTCTGCCCCTCAATACACCAATCAAACTGAGTGTGAGGAAGAATTTGGCCCTGGCAAATGTGAACAAGGGCCTGAAATCAGTTCAGACGGCAGCTCAACCGTTCGCCATCACTCATTTATTCCGGTTGCCACAGGTGTTTTAGTCGGCGCTGCAATTGCTCAACCCTTGTATCGCATGTATCAAAACCGCGCTTATGGCTCTTATATGACCGCTGGCGGTCATAGTGTTGGCAGCAGCATAGGCAAAACCCGCGTTTATTCTTCGGTTGCCACCACCCGTCCCAGCCGCACTACCCGCACCATGAGTCGGGGTGGCTTTGGCAGCATGTCACGCTCTGTCTCCAGCTAATGTTGATTCAAGCCTTTGAAGAGCGCCCTTATGTCTGGGAGCTGGCAGAAGATCATGGCTTTACCTTTCATACGATTGACGGTGAGCCCTACTGGCATGAATCACGGGCTTACAGCTTTACGCTTG
>CAJYHH010000183.1 GCA_913773825.1 Candidatus Sericytochromatia bacterium
AACAGGACTTACAAAAATATATTAAAGCCTGGTCTCAGCCTGGTGCGTTTACAGGCATGGTCAACTGGTATCGGGCTGCTTTTCGTAAACCGCCTAAACCCTTTCCTGAGACAGCGGTTAAACCTCCTGTCTTAATTATCTGGGGTGTAGACGATCAATATATAGAAACTGAACAGGCTGATATTAGCCTGGAGCGTTGTCAACAGGGGCGTTTAGTCAAAATTAAACATGCCGGCCACTGGGTTGCTCAAGAAGAACCGGATCAGGTCAATGATTTAATTCAGGGCTTTTTAGACTCGTTAGAGGGTAAAGAGTAGATTGTAGAGGGCAAAAAGAGATAGCTATTAACAACGATCTTGTCAATTTCCCCACCTGCTCCCTACACCCTACTTCCTGCCTCCCATGCTAAGATGGTAAAAAACTAAGCTGATGGCACCTTATGAAAATCGTCATCAAGCGGGGAGAAACCGTCCCCTTTTGCGAGTTGCCAAACAACTCACTGGCCTTGGATGGCTACGTCCAGGGTCCTGCCATTGATGTACCCACCAAACGATATAGCTTTGATCATCATGCCGGTTGTTTGCGGCTGGTGACTAAGGCAACCTGTGCGCAGGTTTTGGATGCTTTGATTTTAGGTCTGGATCCGCGTCAGATGACAGCCTACCTCAACGATATTGATGCTGACACGGTATTAGCGGTTTGGTTGCTTAAACATCCTCAGGCTGTGACCCATCCCCGTGTGCGCAATCTGGTCGAAGACGTTGGCAATGTTGATGCTCATGGCCCGTCTTATTTTCCTTTTGTGCGAGATGGTGATCTGTGCCAACGTTTTTTTAAAGGCGCCATGGAGCCCGAAGCCCGTTCTAGACGCGAAGGCGCTTATGCCACCATGGATCTCTATGATCTCTTAAATGATTGTCTGCAGCGAACGGACAAGCTGATTTTTCGCAATAAACGCTTTCCGATTTGCAAAGAGCGTAAAATTCCCCACTATGAAATTACCCACCAGGGTACAGGCTGGGTGATGTCGCGCAGCTCGGAACGAGTATTTGGAGCCCTTTATCGCGATGGCTATACCCGGGTGGTGTCTTATCATCCGCTTGAAGTGCAGTTACCTTGTGGTGAGCTTGAACATTCGTTTGCCTATACCATCGCCAAACAATCTGATTTAGTTACGGGCTTTGAGATTCCTGAGCTGTTGGCCCGTCTGGATGCGATTGAGCCAGGTTGGGGTGGGGGCAGCAGCATTGGCGGGGCACCACGACGCTCAAATGGCTCACGTAGTTATCTTAGCCCCGATCGGGTTTTTGAGATTATCGAATCAGCAATAACGGAGAAAGCCTGATTTGGTCGCCTTTGTTCTGTTTTTGCTGTATGGCAGCATGATTCTACTGGAAGCCATTTTGCTCTATCGGATTTTGTCGATCGAGATCAAGATGGACTTCACCACGGCTTTGATGGACACCATTGTTGTGAATGTTATGTCGCTGGCTGTAATTATTGTGCTCTTTGGCCCGACTTTAGCGCGTCTTGACGCTACAGGCACCCAGATTCATTTTTTTAGGGTGATGATGATTACCTGGCCCCAGGAAATTATCAAGATCTGCCTGTTTTCAATTGTCTCTGACGCTCTGGCTCTGACGCTCTGGTATCGGTATCGCTACCCCCAGCTTCACTATTTAGAAACAGCCGTTAAAGGCGCTCTGATGAACGTTCCGGCCTTGATTATTGCCGGAGTGAGCTGGGCCTTTGTCACCATTTTTTATGAATTCTTCAAGTTTCTGAGAGTGGTTTAGGCTTTTAAATGAGCTGTGACAGCCTCTAAGCTCAAGAAATAGAGAGCTCAAGGAGGTGAGGGAATGTCTCGCACAAACAAAGGGATTAAAGACGCGCCTGCCAAAGCGGCAAAAGTCGATAAAGCCCGCCGCCAGCGTTTAGTCAACGAGGCTCACAAACCTAAGGGTCCGTCTAAAATTCAGGCTTTTGATTATGGATTAGATTTTGAACACACTGATTTGCGCGAACATCCCGAACTGTATCGGATCGGTAAAGGTGAACAGGGTGTTTTAATGGTTGAGCCTTACAAAGGTGAGATTCTGCCGCATTGGCGCTTTAAAAATCCCGAGATTGCCACTGAGTCTTCAGCGAAAATTTATCAGCTGTTTGAAGACTATCTGGATCAGGATGACTTTGTCGGTGCAGATATGGCACGTAAGTTTTTGCAGATGGGTTATACCCGCTCCCGACGTTATGCCAATCATCGCAGCGGTCGTAAGTATAAAACTAATCCTCAAAAAGCGCCGACAGCGTCAGAAACAAAAGCTCTGCGCCAAGATATTCTACCCAACGAACCAGATCCGATTAAAGCTAAAAGTGCTGAAATCTTTAAAGCTAAATGGAAGCAGGCTGAAGCGGATCCGCGCTATCAGCAGCTTCGGGCTGAACATCTTAAAAAATATCCCTAGCGAGCATGTCGAGCAATACTGGGTTTGAACAGATTTAGCTTAAAATCAATCCAAAATTAAACTAAGCTTGGCTATAGGTTAATGAGTAAGAAGCAGTATTGAAGTGGGATCGCTCTACAAGATAATTAATCAAGCGTAGTAGAGAGATTAACCCCATGAGCAATATGTCTGTCGCCGGTCCCAAAACCTCCTTAACTCAAACTGTTCTGAATTCTAAACCCGTCAATTTTGTCAAAGACAACACGATCCTAACGGGCGCTGCTGCGGTTTCCAGCGGTGTTATCCTGAAGCAGGCTGCCGATCATTCCCAGATTGCCGCTGCTGTTATCAAAAAAGGCCTGGTTCCAGCTGCTAGTCTGGGTGTTGCCGCAACGGGTGCTGCTCTGGTGCACAATGCGATTACGACTGATTCTGACCGCAGCTCAGGTGGTCGTTTTTTACAAGGGGCTGCCGGTACAGCCATGACTTTGGCTGGTGTTGAAGTGGCGGGACAATCTTACGGTTTTTCTCCGTTGACGGCGACAGCCAAAGCCGCAGCTAATGTTATTCCTAAAAGCGCTCTGATTGGCGCAGCTGCAAGCGCACCTGGCCTGGCTGCAGTTGCCTGGGGTGCCTATGACATGAAAGAAAAAGGCGTGACGCTCGGTAATGCCGCTGCGGTAGGTCTGGGCAGTATGCAGGCTAGTTTTTATGGAACCAATCTTGCCCTCCAGGAAGCCTCTCCTTTAGCGACTAAAATCGGTGAAAAAGGCGTTGGTCTGGTGGCATCTGCCAGTCTGGGTCTGGGCGCTTATGCCCTGGGCAAAGAATCTTTAAGCAACCTCCAGTCAGACAATAAAACCAAAGCCTTACTGTATGGCGCTGGTGCCGCAACCCTGGGCCTGACAAGCGCCCATGTTCTGGCTAAGACCGTTGGCGCCCCTGGCTTAGAGAAAGTCGCTGAACTGGCCATGCGTAAACCGCTCTTAACCGCCAGTATCGCGGTTGTGGGTGTCACTGCCGGTGCTTATGCTCTCTACAACAAAGAAAAATAAACTGATTTAATTTTAGAGCCCCGTCAATATAACTGTTGACGGGGCTCTTTTTATTTGTGGGTCTAGGGTTTTAACCTAGAGGATTTAATCTGGAATTTAGCGGCTGCTTGAAAAAGTCTTCCAGTCGCTGGCAACTGTTTCTGCATAAGTATCAGCAAAACTCTGAATCGCTGGAATCAGCTTGGGTGTTTGCTGGAGCAGAGCTGCACTCTGACCGCTGCGGGCATGTAAGCGCGCAATAATCAAAGCCGTTGAATCTAAGAAGCCTTCATACTCTTTTGCTTTATTGACCTTTTCGAGATTGACGGTTTCTTTCGGCAGCAGCTCACGTACATAAGCGGGTAAAGCACCGGCTGGGGTGCTCAGGCTGCTGACACCCAGAAAAGGATCGGCTCCAGGCAGGGCATTTTTGTAAGCACTGACAATTCGCTCTGCTTCGTTACGCGAACGGCTAATGCCAGCATAAGCAGCTGAAGGTACAATGGCCTCTTTGACTTCAAGGATCAGATCATCTGCGGCAGCAGGGCTGCGACCTTCGATTAAAGCCACATAACGATAACGACCCAGGCTGCCTTTACCAGCAATCCGGCTGGCGCCGTCTTTTAGAGTATAAAAGGCTATCCCTTCAGGACGAGTGCGGGCATAAGCCTGAACGGCGGCATTGAGAGTCTGACGTTCAGTAGCTGAAATGGCCAGGACTTTATCGTCATAGCGGAAGCGGCGGCCATCGGTCATTTCCTGTAACCAGGCTGCCCGGCTAAAGCGTTTGCGGGCTTCAACCACTTGTGTACCGGCTTTTTCATCAAGTGAGCGCTCATCCAAAGTCTGGTTGAGTAAAGCAGGCTGCTGCTGAAGAGTTTGCAAATGAATCAGATAACGCTGTAAAAAGTGAGCAATCAGCTTTTGACGATCGCTAAATTTAAAGCCCGTTTCATCAGCCGCTAAATGAACACTCACGGCTAAACGGGCCAAATCCCAGGTGTTAGGCCCTGTTACGGCTTCATCAAAGTCATTGAGATCATAGGCAAACTTACCCTGATTGGTCATGTAAGTGCCCATGTTTTCAAGATGAAAATCACCCTGCAGCGGAACTTTGGGGCCAGTAGCCAGTGAGGCTTCGGTTTTGATGTCGTGATAAAACAAAAAAGCCGTGGCGCGATAAAACACAAAGGGTGATTCGCGCATCGCCTGATATTTAAGCTTAATCAGTTCGGGGTTTCGCGCAACTAAGGAGCTATGAAACTGCTGAATCAGCGGCATGGGATCCCGGCTGCTGCGCTTGCTGCCAAAACTCTGAAAACGAGCGGCCTGATTGCCCATCTGGCCAAATTGTCCGGGCTGATTCTGTGGTAAGGGAGACTGACAGCTTGCCAATAAAATGAAACTAAGCAAAAGCGCGGATTTTCTGGCCATGTGAAGCACTCATGTAATGTGAATTTGTTCTATTGTAGCGTTTTTTAAGGAAAACTGAAGTCCTGGCCTTTTTTCGCGTTTAAATTAATCAACTAAGTTCTGAGCTTTGAATACAAAAGCATGAACGGTGGGCCTTACTGGCCTGCTATACTGTAGAGATGGCGCAGCAGCACCCTTTAGCCCCTCTCAGCATCGAGACGATTCAGCTTCATCGCCGCTTTGGTGACTTTACGGCGGTTGAGAGCCTTGATCTTGAGGTGCCTCAAGGCGCGTTTTTTGGTTTTTTGGGCCCCAACGGCGCCGGTAAATCCACCACAATCAAAATGATTACAGGTCTGCTGCAGCCGACTTCGGGTGAAATTCGCCTGCTGGGTCAGGATATCTGGAAGTCGCCCGAAAAGGTTAAACGTCAGATTGGCGTCGTGCCTGAAAAGCTGCATTTGTTTGAACGACTAACAGCAGCAGAATATCTTGAATTTGTTGGGGCGATGTATGGCCTTGATGAAGAGATGATTCTGCAGCGCAGCAATGAACTCCTGGCTTTAATGGAGCTTGATGAGCGTAAAGAGCGCTTAATTGCGGATTTTTCGCATGGCATGAAAAAAAAGCTGGCTTTGGCAGCGGCCCTGATTCATAATCCCCGACTTTTGTTTTTAGATGAGCCCTTTGAAGGCGTAGATGCGGTTTCAGCCCGTATCTTGCGGGATCTACTCATCGATCTGACCTCACGTAAGGTCACGATTTTTTTGACTTCACATATTCTTGAGATTGTCGAAAAGCTCTGTGATCATCTGGCGATTATTCATAAAGGCCGTCTGATTGCCGCTGGGCCGATGCAGAGTGTGCTAAATCGTCTGGCCAGTGAGCAGCCTGTGGGTACCGCTTCACTTGAAGATGCCTTTATTCAAATTGTCGGCCAGGGTCGGGGCACTCGCCAGCTGTCATGGATGTAATTACTCGCCGCCAGCTTAAAGCACTCTGGAAGCTGAAGCTGCGTCTACTTGAACGCTTTTGGCATCAGCGCGACACGATGTATCGCTGGACGATGCTGATCTCGCTGCTGTTTAGTGCGCTTGTCGCCCTCGTCATGGGGGCTGGAACCGGTTGGCTGGTTTATTCTTTGATGCCGATGGGTAAAGATCCAAGTGTTGGGCCGCAGATGATTCAACTGATCTGGCTGGGGATCTTTCTGATTATTTCAGTGGTCTGGGTCGTCTCTCCGCTGCTGTTTGTAATTAAAAACGAAAGCCTGACTTTGGATGTCTCACGTCTGACCCGTTACCCGATTGCTTATCGCACCTTACACGGCTTTCATACTTTATTGTCCCTGCTTGATCCCTGGACGATGTTTTATTACCCCATGGTCATCGCTATGTTAGTGGCTGTTTTAGCCCAGGCCGGCGCAGGTTTGTTTATCAGTATGAGTGCTTTATTAATGCTTTGGGTCTTGGTGCATACGGCCTGGAGCAGGCTGTTTCAGGATTTAATTACAGTCTTGTTTAACAGCCGCAAGCTGCGAGAGATTTTGAGCCTGATCGTGATTGTCATGGTGATTCTGGTGGCTTTTGTGCCCGCGCTGATTACTGAACGCACCGCTTTTGAACAATTGGCCAAAATTAAAGCTCCTAACCTGGAACTGTTTTTAGCTCAGTGGCCCACTTGGCGCAAGATGCGGCCGCTGCTTGAGTTTTTCCTCTATGCCACGCCGGCTGGTGCTTTTGTTCAGGCGCTTTCAGGTCTGGTTTATGAGCAGCCGCGCTGGTGGCTGGAAGGCTGTATTAGTTTATTTGGCTGGCTGGTTTTAGCCAATATTTCAGGGATTGCGTTACTACGAAGCTTGTTTAGTGAGCCTCCTGCCATCGTCGCCAGTACCGCAAGCAGCAGCCCACTTTTTGCTAAATGGCGTCTACCAGGACTGGCTTTTGATCTGCGTGTGATGGTTCTAAAAGAACTAAGAGTTTATTTTCGCAGTTTGCTTGGCAAGCTTAGCTTTTTTCTGACGCCGCTGCTTGTGGTGATTTTGCGTTTGGTCGGTCTTGGTGCTTCCGGGGCTTATGCCCCAGCTTCGCTGCTTTTGGGCATGACGGTTTATGTCTTTATGACCTCGCTGTTTTTGTATATCAACTATTTTGGCCCTGACGGTGAAGGCTTTAAGCTGTATCTCTTAAGTGGGATGTCTGAACGACGTGTGATTCTGGCTAAAAATCTGGCTTTGGGATTATTTGCCGGGGCTGAATTTGCGATTGTGCTGGTGCTGTATACAGCTCTTTACCGCCAGCCAGATGTTGACACGATCTTGTTTGGGATTGGTTCTTTTGTTGCTCTGCTAATGGGTGTGCTCTCAATGGGGAATCTTCTTTCAATGCGCTTTGCTGGCTTTATGGACCTCAATCAGACTCAGTATCGCCAAAGTAACGGTACGCCGATTTTACTCGCGATCCAGGTTTTATCGATGATTGCAGGCGTTTTAGGTTTTGCGCTCTGGATTGCCCATCGTCAGCATGAGCCGCTGTGGCTAGTTGGCTTGATGTTAGCGGGCTTAATGAGCACAGGCTGGTGGCTCTTACTGCCTTTTTCAGCTTCGCTTTTTAAAGAAAAACGCTGGCAGATTTTAGAAGAAGTGACTAAAAAAGAATAATTCCGCTTAAAAAAGAATTTTTATATCATATTTTAAGCGGATAGTCTCTTTTTTAGAGATTGACTTTTAATCCATACTTTTGTGCGAATGCATCTTCGCTCATTGTGAGGTACATAATACATTCAAAAAGGGCAGCAATACCAGGAATAAATGTCCAGCAGAATAGTAAATAAAGAATTCCCATACCGACTTGGCCCAAGTAGAATTTATGAGCTCCAATTCCACCTAATAAGAAAGCGAGTAATGCTGCTACTCCCTTACTTTTGTGAGCTACTACGGTAGTTTGCCTTTGATTCTGTTTTTCTGCCTTAAGACGAGCACAAAGGTCACAGTACATTTTGCCTGCTTCTTTGTTTAGACAAATTTCACAAATATATTTGCCACAGTCACTACACATGCCTACAGAAGATTTTTCTAGGTGTGTTGCACAGTTCATAGGTCTTTCTCCTTTTGGGGCTTAAAATTTGAGGTAATAAGAATCATTTTCTTATTGAGTAAGTGATATTTCCTGAGAGGGTGTCTAAATCTTGGGATACAGCGCCGATAGAAACTAAGTAGTGAACTTCTTTTTCAATTTCATCATAATTCACGTTTAACTTTGATGAAACGTGAGCAATGTTAATGATCCCATTATTGACTTGAGCACTATTTAAAATAAGTTCTCTTCTTGTATTTGCCTTATTTATAGACTGCTGAGTGTTCTTAAGCTTAAGGCCATAATAAATCGAAGCGGCTGTTGCAGGTGCTAAGAGAATGACCATTAAATTTGTTAGGTTAGCAAGAGTTATTAACCCTAAGAGAACTCCTAAGCCAAGAAGGTAATCAGCAAATGAAAGCTCCTTTGCTTTTAGAGAGTGTCTATTATTAGAGTGAAGTTGAGGAGAGCTGAGCCTTGCGCATAGATCACAATAATATTTGCCAGAAATTTTATTTAAGCAAAGAGAGCAAATATATTTGCCACACTCACGACAACCACCAATTGCAGTTTGTTCTAAGTGCACATAACACTTTGACATTAGTTAACTCCAAATTTGAAATTGATTCTCGTTGCCAAAGTTTTCAGAAAACATATTTTATACTATTTTTCTTGATCAGTCAAATTTGTTGTTTTGATTTTAATTTTCTGTTTTTTTAGGTAATTGAAAATATTTTAAAGTCATTGATATATTTTAAGAGCTATAAATAATAAATTAGGCTTATCTCTATCCTTGAGCCAAAAAAATAAAAGTTGAGGAACGCATTATAGTTAGTAAACAAGAAACCGTAGACAAGATAGTGAGTCAGGTACAGGCTGCTGGTGAAGTTTCAGCTCGCAAAATGTTTGGTGAATATGGCTTGTACTGTGATGGCAAAATGGTGGGCACCATCTGTGATGACCAGTTATTTATCAAGATGAATGAACCCGGCAAAGCCTTTGCTGAAGGCCATTATCACGAAGCCAGTCCTTATGATGGGGCCAAAGCTGCTTTGCAGATTAAGGCTGATAAGCTTGAAGACGTAGCCTGGCTGAGTGAGCTGGTGCGTTTAAGTGCTGAAGCTTTACCCGCTCCTAAAGCTAAAAAAGCCTCAAAAGCTGCAAAGGGCTAACGCTTTCTAAACCAAGAGCCCTGATTGCTTGATCAGGGCTTTTGGTTTGATGTCAATCAGGCTTTAGCGTTTATTCAACCCGGCCGATTGTCAGCAGCTGGGGTGGGCTGGCGTCAGCGGGGTAAATCATATTTAGCTTGACGTCATAGTTGGTTTTAGGCGGAATGGTGATCAGCGCTAAAGGTTGGCTTTCCTGACCATCTTTTAAGACCAGATGAGTGAGCTGATCCTGCTGGATACTGTATTCGTCAACCCAGCGCAAACGAACACTGCCGCGGAACATCGGCTGTTTATTCGGCGGGTACAGATAACGCATCTCAGCTGATTTGCCTGAACCATTGATGCTTGCCGGTTGATTTAAAGCGATGCTAAAAGTCTGAAACTGAGCGGTTTTGTTGTGCAGCGGAATCTCAAGGTTATAGCGCACGCCATAGTTGCCGTGAGCCTGATAGGCTGAGTCTGGGTTGCGGCGCAGCATATCGCCACTTTGATTTTGAGTGGTGCCAAAGCGTTTAAGATAAGCCGATGAAATTGGATAGCCGACTTTCTGACCCACGCCTGGGCGCTCCATAATCCGGGTGCCATCCCAGAGCTTACCTGACCAGGAAAGGCCACTGCTGACACCTGAGACACGTCCATATCGGAAACCAGCCGGCGGTGGATCAGCTGGGTCATAGGGCGTGGGGGACTGTTCACGCGGGCCAGCTAATTTATGCTCATTGAGTAACATCTGATAGTCTTCGAGTTTGGGTGAAACAAATTGGCCATTTTGTTTATGTGCGTAAGCTGCCAGATAAGACAGATGAACCGGAGCATCACTATGAAAATACATCAGGCTGGAGCGGCCGTTGATCGGCGGCAAAATGGCGACATTGGTGGTAATCGGGAGTGAGCTGACAATCTGGCTGCTGCGAGCCGGAATCTCCATTTCAATCCTTTTAAGCTGAGACTTTCCAGCAATCAGTTCAGTGGCGATGCGATCACCAGGGCCGGCGTAAATCGCGGCTGCCGGATTGCTGGCAAAGGCTGGCAGGTCGCGAAAGAGTGCATCTGGCTGAGACAGATAACTTGCGCCTTCTTTTAAGGTCAGGCGCAAAGGCTTATTGCTGAGGTTAGTGGCAAGCAAGCCCAGATATAATAAGCGCTCACCAGGCGTATTGTCTTTGGCGATATGATGAGAAAAGACGCCAAAATCACCGTTAAAAGGATAGTTTAAAAAGGGCGTGTCGGTTCGTTCGCTGCCAGGCAGAGTTGAAACTAAAATACCCGCTTCGTTAATGACTTCGGGGCTATTGCTGTTAAGCATCGGCAGGTTGTCGAGGCTTCCGGGCAGCGGATACATAGCTGTGGTTTGCAGGCTCTCGACCTGAACAATGGTCTGGGCCTGGCTGGGTAGAGCACTCAGGCTAAACAGACACAGGCTGGAAGCGAAGGTTAGGCGTTTGAGCATGCGCATCCGGATTCCTCGGGTGATTTTTTCCATGCATGATAACACGGATGAGAAAAGGGAGCTTTGGGCTTTGCACCTGGCGGTGCGGTTATGGGTATGAGTGGTGGGTGGTGAGTTTTTTTTGAAGAAATAAGCTGGCTTTGGGATACAAGCGTCTCTTTAGCGCTAATCTTTCCTCTTCAAAGTCCATAGCCTTCACGGCCTACACAGCCCATAGCTTCCTACAAAAACAGACTCACCAGCAGCACAATCATCAGCATGATCAGGCTCATGAGTAAAAAGGCGACCCAAAAATTTAAAAACAATTCAAGAATTTGGCCAAAATCTTTGAGCTTGAGATAAAATTTGCCAACAAGCGCCAGCAGCAGGGCTTCGATGCCAAAAAAGAACAGATTACCGAAAAAACCGAGCTGGAGCATAAAGCCTGCAGCGAGCACAATGAAGGGCAAAAGAGCCATCATAATCGGCCAGACTTCGCTGCGCTTTTGCTCGGTAAACGCCGGATCTTGCTGGCGGGCCCAGGCATCTAGCGGAAAGACCGCATAGTACCAGATAGACTGAGGGCGGCCGTGTTCGTAACCATAATCGTAAGGACTGCTCATAGCCTGGATTATAACATCAAAAAACAGTAAAGCCCTCGCAGATGCGAGGGCTTTGAACTGTTAAAGCTGTTGTTTAGTAGCCGAGGCCGGTGTTGGTGCCGGTGCCAACGTTGGTGCCGGTATAGCCCTGGCCAAACTCACCGTTGAAGTTGCCGAAGTTACCGCGCTTGTAGCGATAGTTCAGGTCATACTGGCGGTGCATAATCAGGCCCTGGTCGCCAACAATGATGCCGTGGCCGTGCTCAACAATGTCGATGCTGTTGAAGGCGTTGGGCAGAGACTGAGCCTGGAAGTCGCTGGCCGGCGTCACAAAGTGGCCGTCGGTCTTCATCAGGTTGCCGTTAACCTGGTTATTGGCAGAGAAGTCAAGCGCTGCCGTAACGGTGTTGCCGAGTACCCAGCCTTCGTTGGGGTTCATCATGCCGATGGCGTTGTAGGTGACCTGGGCATAACGCTTGTCGGTTTCAGCGTTGAGCTCAATTTCGTTCCAGATGTCGTTGATGGCGTCATATTTGAAGATCGCACCGCGCTTGCCGCGAACGCTGCTGAGCAGAGGATCGTATTCGCCAACTGCCCAACCCTGAGAAGAATTGACCATTTTGATGGACTTCATGCTGTATTTGCCGGTGGGTTTTTTCCAGTCGATCAGGGCGTTGGTAAAGCGAACTTTTTCCCAAGTCGTGCCGTTGAACTGGAAGATGCCTGCGCGCTGCAGATTGCTGGAGTCGCCAACGGCCCAAACGTGGTTAGGGCCAACAACGCTGACGGCGTTGAGCGGTTTGTCGATGCCGCTGGCAACGGGCTGCCAGCCCATGGCGGTCAGGCGCATGGCAACGGCGCTACCGCCGGTGTTGCCAACGATCCAGCCGAGGCCGGGAGCCAGCATATCAACTGATTTAAACGTGCCCTGAACGGGATTGGGAACACGCTGCCACTGGCCGTTGAAGAAGTGCAGGATGGTGTTGTCACCTACGGCCCAGCCTTCTTGGGGGCTGATCATGTCAACGCTGTAGAGGTTAGCGCCCTGGGTGATGGCATGAACCTGAGTCGAGATGTCATACCAGCGACCCTGGAAGAAGTGCAGCATTGTGCCGCCTGCGCCAACGGCCCAGGCTTCAGTGTCGCTGACCAGTTTGACGCTGTAGAGATTGGCTTTGGTGGGAGCCTGCATTTGCTGCCAGATGACGTTGCCGGGGGTAACGGGAACCACCATCGTGACAGCTACGCCGCCGTTGCTGGGAAT
>CAJYHH010000184.1 GCA_913773825.1 Candidatus Sericytochromatia bacterium
CGATTGACGCAGAACCCCAAAACCCCCTGAGCTATTTTGAACGGGGTCGTTATTATTTTCTTGCCGAGAACTTTGATAACGCAGTCAAAGATATCAGTACCGCCGTTGGCATGCTGTCACAACGAAGTTATGACAAAGCCACAGACAGTTACAAAGTCACTGAAGGGGTCGATTTACCCGTTCAACAGCGTGTCATGCTTTACGCTTTGCGTGCCCAGGCCTATATGCAGCTTGGCGAAGAAGAAGCCAGTAATCAGGATCTGGATATGATCTGCGCGCTTGGCGAAAAAAGCGTGTGTCGGAAATAGCTTCTACAGCTTTTGCGCTTGGGGATAGCTGCCTAGCAGCTTAATAAACTGGGTGCTGCGGCTGAGTTGTGCTAAACAGGCCTGTACGTTCTGGTCTTTGAGTGAGCCGATAAAATCCACAAAGAAAATATAGGCAAAGGGATTTTCTGGAATCGGGCGGGACTCCAGTCGGGTCATATTTAAGCCATGTCGACCAAATTGCTCTAAACAAGCGACCAGGGAACCCGGAGTATGGCGCGCCATAAAGGCGAGAGAGGTTTTTTCTTCGACTAAATCATCAGGGGCAGCAGCAGATGGGCAAAAAACCACAAAGCGCGTAATATTGGTACGCATTTGCTGAATGTCATCGCTGATCAGGTTTAAGCCGTAATAATCCGCACAGAGTTTAGGCGCGATGGCGGCTTCGTCCAGACTGCCGCGAGCCGCTAAATTCGCTGCAGCACCGGCTGTATCAAAGTCAGGCACCGGTGTCAGACCCCATTGGCTTAAAAACGGCCGGCACTGCTCAAGTGCCACGGGGTGGGAATACACTCTTCTGATTTGTTCTAATTTGACGCCTGGCAGGGCGAATAAACAATGGCGGATCGGCACGTAGTCTTCAGCGATGATGCGAATATCGTGGCGATAGAGCAAATCCATATTAACGGCTACATTGCCTGCAATGGAGTTTTCTACCGGGACATAACCTAAACGGCATTCGCCACATAAGACGGCTTCAAAGACATCTTCACTAAAAGGGTAGCCTACAGCTTCAATGCCGCGTTCACCAAAATGCTGGCGAATCCCGACTTCACTATTGGCGCCCCGCAGGCCCTGAAAGGCAATTTTAATCGACTGGCTCATACCGGTTTTGCCTCGTTCGCCGGGTTGTCCATCTGTTGATCCATCTGTTGATCCATATGTTGATCTAAGTGCCCGACAACGGCCTGCATCGAGGTTAAAAACTGACTGCGGGCTTCGGCTGCATAAGGGTTATAGCGGTACATGTCTTCAAACAGCTGAATCGAGTCGTTTTCAACCGTTAGCAGAATTTTCATCAGGCGACGATACCCTTTGGTGTCGATATCAAGCGGTTTGGCGCCAAAGTCTAATAAAGTCCGGCCTAAAAAATGGGCTAAAAAGAGCGATCGGCTAATCTGGCGATCGTGTTCTTCAGGGGTGGTTTCGATTAACTTAACCCCGTGTTTGTTGAGATAAGCCGTAATCTGGCGATAAAGCGCTGCTTCAACGCGTACAGGGGTTAAAACCAGCTTGGCGCCAAACACGGTTTCAGCTGCTGAGTCAGGGCCAAACATGGGGTGGGAGCCCAAAATCTGAATGTTTTCAGGCAAATGTTTCAGCATCCACTCAACCGGCAATTGTTTAACTGAACAGGCGTCGACCAGTAAGGTGCCGGGCTGTAACAATGGGGCAATCTCAAGCATCAGCTGTTCAAAAGCTGACATGGGCACTAAAGGTAAGACGATCGGTTGAGAGCAGGCCTGACTCAGGTCACAGGGGATCGCGCCAAGTGATCGCACGGTGTCAGGATCTAAATGGAGATCATAGACATGAACATGAAAATCCTGGGACAGATACTTGGTCAGCAGCTTGCCCAGACGGCCAAAGCCAATCAGGCCGATATGCATAAAATTATTCTCGCTCTGTGAGGTCAGTTCACTTGTCATACTGAGTCTGTCGAAGTAAGGGGCGGAAGACGCTTCGACAGGCTCAGCGTGACAGAATATTGCTTAAAAGCTTCAAATGAGTCAGATTTAAACCTGATCGTCGAGTCCGTGATGAGCTCGCATCATATCGGTCTGGGTTTTAACCGACTCTTCGTGAATTGTGCGCCAGACTTCCTGAATATATTCAGGGCGCAGGCCCAGCTTTTTACCGTGGTCGGTGCGGCGATCCATAATGTCGTTCATACGCGAAATCTGCACAGCTGTAACGTTATTGGCAATTTTGAGATCACCAATGGCATGCACAATCTGCATCCGATGATGCAGAACATCAATCAGTTCTTGGTCAATCTGGTCAATCCGGGAGCGCAGCTGTTCTAAACTTTGCTCATAAGAGGGATCATCAGCTGACTGGTGGCGGATTTCGAGTTCATTAATCATCTCAGCTAAATAAGCCGGGGTAATCTGCTGCTCAGCGTCACTCCAGGCCTGATCAGGGGTAGGATGGGTTTCGATCATCAGACCGTCCATACCGATATCTAAGGCTTTTTGCGAGACGCGGTAAATCAAATCCCGTTTGCCCGCAATATGGCTGGGGTCGCAGATCATTGGCAGATTGGGGTATTTACGCATCAGTTCAATCGGCATCCGCCACATCGGCGGATTGCGCCAGTTGGTTTTTTCAGCGCTTGAAAAGCCGCGGTGAATCGCCGCCAGTTTTTTTATTCCGGCGTTACTCAACCGTTCCAGAGCCCCGATCCAGAGCGCTAAGTCCGCGTTGACGGGATTTTTAACCATCACCGGAATATCCGTGCCTTTGAGCACGTCAGCAATTTCCTGGACTGAAAAAGGATTGGCGGTGGTGCGGGCCCCGATCCAGAGAATATCCACACCAGCCAGAATCGCCAGTTCGGTATGTTTGGCATTGGCCACTTCACAGGTTGTCAGCAGACCGGTTTCTTCTTTGACTTTACGCAGCCAGGGCAAGCCCTGCATGCCGACGCCTTCAAAATTATTCGGGCGTGTGCGCGGCTTCCAGATCCCTGCTCTAAAAACATTGACATCGGGATTTTTCGCCAATTCACGGGCTGTGCTCAAAACTTGTTCTTCGGTCTCAGCGGAACAAGGGCCAGCGATAACAAGCGGGGTTTTAGAATGCGGAAGCCAATCTGCCAGGGGGACAATCTGATCCATGAGGGGTCCTTTTTGAAATGAAGTGTCAATAATCCCCTTATTCTAGCCCGAATTGGGGTTTGAATTCAAAGAGGATTGATCACATCTAAACCAGACTTCATCAGACTGTTATCTGTTTTAAACAATTCGTCCTGAGCAAGTCCTGAGCAAGAGATATCTCTCACTGACGGATAAGGATCTTAAGCTCCTCTTAACAGGCCTGTTTATTGGCGATACACTATAGGGAGAGCCCTTTTTTGGAAGTCACATGCTCAAGACCTTTAAAAACATATCTAAACGAGTCCTTTTTTCTGCCACGCTCGCTTCAGCCAGTTTGCTGGCGAGTTCATGCCAGTTTATTAATATCATTCCAGGCTGCAGTCCGTATTTTTATCTTCAGCTCAGTAATCAGGCAATTACGGTGAATCAATGGGTGCCAATGACGGTTAACGTTAATAATCCCTGTAATGCTGATTTAGAATACCGTTTTGTTGCCCAACGGGGAGCCGTTGTTGCCCAAAATCCCCTATTACCTCAAGCTGAATACACGGCTCCTTACTCAGGCGGTGAAGACACCATTACGGTTTCTGTGTATAACCGTTCCACCCAATCTAATTTACCTCAGCAGTCTTTGCGGGTTTTAGTGGTCGGAGACGGCCTGAGTTATGTCGAAGGGCCGGCTCCTGGCACCCTTTTAGGTGATAACGACAATGGCGTGATTAAAGTCGCTTCGATTCAAGGAGTAGGCATTGGCCAGGTTCCGCGCCAGGTTGCGCTGGGTCGGCAGCCTGTGATTTCACCTGATGGTCGATATCTGGCTTATACCTATTATCCGGGTGATGGCAGCTCACAGATTCGGATTCAGGATGCAGTTGGCAATGTTCAGATTATGACCGGTACCGGTGGCTCGTTTAATCGCGATCCAGCCTGGGCGCCAATTGGCAGCGATCAGAGTTATCATCTGGTCTTTTCTTCAGATCGGGTTGATGCCAACGGAGGTGAACGCGGGGCTGATTATAATATCTGGCGCGTGACGGTCCCGGGCCAAAATCTCCAGCAATTGGCCAGCACACCTGGCAATGATCAGGAACCAACCTGGTCACCAGATGCCCAGACGATTATTTATCGCAGTCAGTTTTCGCAGAATCAAGTCCAGAACTTTTCTAATCTTTGGCGTTTAGAACTCAGCAGCGGCCGTTTGCTGCAGCTGACTTATGAATCGGTCCCCGACAAAGGGGCTTATGAGCCTGAGTTTTCGCCTGATGGTGGCCGGGTTGTGTATAGCCGACGCTATCTCTCCCGTCAGTCTCAGCTTTTGCTCAATTTGCAAAAAATCTGGGTTGTTGATCTGCGCAATATAGATATTCCCAGCCTCTTGCCCTTTAATCCAGGTACCCCCGGCAGTGGACCGGTTGTGAGCCCCACTTTACCCGGCGGCACCAGTGGCCGTGAAACCAATTTTGGCAATATCGCTACCCAGGAATTTGACGAGACGGCAACTGAGTTATCTCCGTCTTTTTCAGTTGATGGGCGCTTTATTACCTTTGTACGCCGTCAGCGAGAAGAAGTCAGAGTGTTAAGTATTCCCAGCAACGTGGGTAATAGTGGCTATATCGGCACCCAGCCCATCAGCGTGCTGCCTCAGGGTTCTGACCGCGCTATAGAAGCGAGTTGGGCCCGCCAGACTCGTTCTTATAGCCGCTAAGAGACCCACTCGTCATTTAAGCGTTTTTCAGCCCTGAGCATTTGCTGCCGCAGGGCTGACTGACCATGTTAAAATGAGCCCCTTAGCAAGAGTGAAGGAACAAACAAGATGACTGAACCCAACCAGACTCCCAGCCCTGAAAACTCCCGCGTGGTTTCTCTGGTGAATGAAAATGGCGAAAATTATGATTTTGCCATTCTGCAGAGCTTTGACTTTGATAATGGTACTTATTTGCTGGCCATGACCGAAAGCTTCCCTGATCAGGTGTTTGTGATTCAGCAAGAAGGTGAAGACCTGAAGCTGGTACTTGAGCAAGAGCGTCTGCAGCTGATTCAGGAGCATCTTGAAAAAACAAATGCTCAGGTTCAGACTGTCACGGTCCAGGATGAAAATGGCCAGACGTTTAACTTCCAGATTGTGGATCAACTTGAAGTTGAGGGCAAAAATTATATGCTCGGTCTCGACATCAAAGGGGGCAATGAATTAGTCGCTTTTGAATCGAATGAAAATGGCGTCACGGTTGTCACTGACGAAGCCCTGCTGGCTAAATTACAGGCTGCTTTTGCCGCCAGCCGTCCCCAGCCCGAAAATATGCATCTGACGCTGGAGACCGAAAATGGTGAAACTCACGAGTTTCAGGTTGTCGGCCAGTTCCAGATCGATAATAAAGAATACGTTCTGGCTGTCTCCACAACTAACCAGGAAGAAGTGATCGCTCTGGCTTTTGACGGCGATCAGTTCAGCCTGATCACCGACGATGCTGAACGTGAAAAAGTCAATCAGTTTTTAGCTGAACTGCCTCAGCATACTGCTTAGCAGAAGTTCAGAGCCCAGCGAAGCTGGGCGGTTTAGCAGCACATTGTGCTGGTTTAGGTAACTCAGCTACATGCTTTGACAAGCTCAGCATGACAAATATTTTCTGTCATTTGAAATTTTGACTAAAACATTGTCACTCTGAGCCTGTCGAAGAGTCGGGAAGATTGATATTTTAAAGCGATTCAGATAGTGTGAGCTTGAGTTAGTTAAAATAGTTCTAAACCGATGGCGCGAGCCACCTCAAACTGAGCGCGTAAGCGATCATCTCAACGGCCCAGCGTAGCTGGGCTTCAACTCTCAGTCCGCTCTTTGCCATTGCAGAGTGTGCTTCCAGCGCTCCTGCTCAGGTAGATACAGCGCCAGGGTTTCTGTTTCGCCTTTGGGATTGCGATAGGCAATCGCCAAAAGTTTCTGAGCAATTCGTTTGCCCGCAAAGGCTTCAGCTTCACCCACTCCAAGAATATCTTTGCGTGAGATGATGATTTCCTGTTTGGGCACCCAGAGCTGCAGCACCAGATCTTTGCGCGTTAAAAGCAGGCTGCCGTTGCCGCGCAGCATCGGTTCAGATGGCGATTCCCGACCAATTAAGCTGACAGTTGGGGCCACCAGCATCACTTCATGTTCCGGGTAGCGTGAGCGCAGCTCTGTCAGGCGTTTAAGCGCCATTTGTTTAACCGCAAAAATACTCACCAACAAAACCAAGATCAGGCAGCCCAGGCCCATCAAGATCCAAAAGACAATATTCATCGAGTCTGCCGCCAGTGTTCCAGACGGGGCAATAGTTCATCCATGCTGTCGCCGCCAAATTTATCGAGCACAAACTCAGCCAAAACCAGCGCGAGCAAGGTTTCGCCGATCACTGCTGCAGCGGGTACAGCACAGACATCTGAGCGTTCAATATGGGCACTTGTCGCGTCGCCGGTCTCGCTATGCACAGACTGCAAAGGCTTCATCAGGGTCG
>CAJYHH010000185.1 GCA_913773825.1 Candidatus Sericytochromatia bacterium
GATCGTTTGCCAGAAAACTTTGCTATTCTGGGCATTGGGCGCACTGAGCTGGATGATGAGGCTTTTCGCAAAGATATGCAGGAAGCGCTAAAAGATCAGCCTTGTGCAGATAAACTGCGCGATGGCTTTTTACAGAGTCTACATTATATGGCGCTTAAAACCACGGATGCAGGTGCTTATGGCCCGCTTAAAGAGCGGATTAAAGAACTTGCTCAGAACACCGGCGAAAACATGCTGTTTTATTTGTCAGTGCCGCCTAAAATTTATGCCACGGTTGCACAGGGTTTAAAAGAGCAGGGTTTACATCATTCAGATCAGGGGTATCGGCGCTTAATTGTTGAAAAACCCTTTGGTTATGATCTGGATTCAGCCCATAAGCTAAACGAGCAGCTGCGGGAAGTCTTTGGCGAAAACCAGATTTATCGCATTGACCATTATCTGGGCAAAGAAACCGTCCAGAACTTACTGGCCTTTCGCTTTGCAAACGGCATGTTTGAGCCGATCTGGAACCGCAATCATATTCACTATATTGAGCTGACTGCAGCTGAAGCAGTAGGAGTTGAAGGCCGCGGCGGCTATTACGAAGGCGCTGGCGCTCTGCGCGATATGGTCCAGAATCATCTTTTACAAGTGCTGGGTTTAGTCGCCATGGAGCCACCGGCTAGTTTAAATGCTGATTCGCTGCGCAATGAAACCCTTAAAGTATTTCAGTCTTTAAGACCGATTGATCTGGATAATCTTTCCTCACAGGTGGTACGCGGGCAATATACGGCTTCAACGATTAAGGGTAAAGCGGTGCCTGGATATCGTGAAGAAGAAGGCGTTGAGCCAGAATCCAGGACTGAGACTTTTGTTGCGCTTAAAACCCAGATTGATAACTGGCGCTGGGCGGATGTCCCATTTTATATCCGGACCGGTAAACGTTTACCAACCAGGGTAACGGAAGTTGCGATTCACTTCAGACCGGCTCCCCATCGTCTGTTTTCACCCAAGGGTTTAGACGTGGAGCAAAATGTGCTGATTCTCAGAATTCAGCCAGACGAAGGGATTTTGATTAAGTTTGGCATGAAAGTACCGGGTACAGGGTTTGAAATTAAACCTGTCAGTATGGACTTTCATTATTCAGATTTAAGCGATCGCTGGATTCCTTCAGCTTATGAGCGGCTGTTATTAGACGCTATGCAAGGTGACCAGACGCTGTATATTCATGGTGATGCCACAGAAGCCTGCTGGACTTACCTGACGCCTTTATTAAAAGCCTGGGAATCTCAGCCTGAGTTTACGCTTTATGGTTATCCAGCTGGTAGCTGGGGGCCAGAAGAGGCTGATGCTTTAATGCCGGGTTCTTCCTGGCGTTTTCCCTGTGAGAGCCTGAGCGAGGACGGCACTTATTGTGAACTCTGAGCTTCATGTCGCACAGACACCTGAAGCAGCGGGTGCAGCCTTGGCCAGCTTAATTGCGGGCCGTCTGCGCCAGGCTGCTGCTGAAGGACGGGAGTTTCATCTGGCTTTGTCAGGGGGCAAGACGCCCATACCCTTTTTTGAAGCTTTATGTGCTGAAAATGATTTGCCCTGGCAGCAGCTCTGGCTTTACTGGAGTGATGAGCGCTGTGTGCCGCCCAATGATCCAGACAGTAATTATGGTCTGGCGCGTAAACATTTGTTGTCTAAAATTCATGTCCCAAAGGGCCAGATTGAGCGCCTGCGTGGTGAAGTGGATCCTGAAGCTGAGGCGGTTCGTTATAGCGCGCTTTTGCGCCAGCGCTTGCCCGCCTCTGATTTGGATTCAGTAAATGCTCCGCCTGTACTCGATTGTGTGTTGTTAGGGCTGGGTGATGATGGGCATACGGCCTCATTGTTTCCGGGTGATGATGACTCACTTGTTAGCTCTGAATTACTGTTAGGCGTGATGCATCCTCAAAGTGGTCAACTGCGCCTGACGATGACACCTGCTTTAATTAACGCTGCTCGTGAAGTGGTCTTTTTTGTTACGGGCTCATCAAAAGCTGAGATTTTAAGTCAAGTGCGCCAATCAGCTGTTATGGGGCAAACTTATCCTGCTCAGGCGATTCAGCCTGAGCAGCTTCACTGGTTTGTGGATCAGGCGGCGACTTCACCCTGATGGAGTAAGTGCCAGGCATCGCCTAAATCCTGAGG
>CAJYHH010000186.1 GCA_913773825.1 Candidatus Sericytochromatia bacterium
TAACAGGTCCGGCTTAGTCCGGGCCTTGTGTTTTTTTGGTCAATTTATCCCACCAGGATTTTGACCGTTCTGCATGTAATGCCTCAGCTTGTAATTGTGCTTCTTGCTCAAGACGGGCAAGTTTTGCATTCAGTACAGCCACTGTCTGCTCTAATGAGGCTTTATCTGTTTTTAAACTGTCTATTTCAGTTTGCTGTTTGGCAATATTCGCTTCAAGTTGATCACGGGCTAGTTCACTCGCCTCAAGCTGTTCCTGCTCGCGCTCAAGCTTTTGTTCTAATAAGCGAGCTTCAAGTTCACGATCTTGGAGAGCCTGAGCTTTTTCTGGCAATAACCGAGCCTGCTGTTGGGCATCTTGAAGCTGATACTGCATTGCCTGCATCATCGCTTCCATTCTGCCTAATTCACGCTGGCTTTCAGCAAATCGGTCTGCCATACGAGTAGCTTCTTGAACGGCACCTGTTACAGACTGAGCAAGAATCTCATGATGTTCAGCCATGGCTTGGGTGAGTTCATCTACCATTCGCCGCGTTGACAATGACGATTCGTCACGTCTGGGTTCGTCGACGTTTAGCCGGTCTCGCTCTTCAAGAATGGCATCCATGACATTTAACTCAATGTCTTCTGAACGGAATTTTTGCTCTCTCAACTCTTTAATTTGTTGAAGAACAACAACCATTTCAGGTGTCAGTAAATTCTGCCCACCTTCTTCAACAGTGGGGATCCCAAATTGTTGAATCCAACGACGAATAGAAGCTTCACCTTTGCCCAAGAGCTTAGCGACTTGGCTAACGTTTTGGCGATTCGTCATAGTGTTTGTTGCGTTCATAATCATCAGTCTACGATTCGTCGACGAATCATTCCGTGTGATGCATCACATATCAACGATTCGTCGACGAGCAGGCTAGTCTTCAACAACTAAAAAGCTTGCTGTATCTGCCTTTGAGCTAATTCTTGCCTTGTTTCTGAGTCCTAACAAACAAATACACTTGTGGTTTGTTAAAGACTAAAACAGACGCTATTTAGCTTATAGAGTAGCCTTAAGCGTCTTTTAAGGCCGTTCAAAGTAACTTCACAATGACGAGCAACAGGATCTCGTCAACGCTTCGCCATAAAAATTACACTAGCCAAAAATCAACACAAACTAGATATATCAACAAAATAAATTCAATCAAATCAAATGTCTGCTTCCCATTATTTATTGCTCGCCGACGAACATTTGGCGATTCGGCAAGCATTTAGTCATCAACAGCAGCTGACGATACGTCAACGAATATAAAAAAGCCCTCTGTTTAAGAGGGCTTTTAAATTTATGACTTCAGTTAATCGTAACCACGAGCAATCGGTAAACGACGCCCTTGGCCAAAGGCTTTACGAGTGACTTTTAAACCAGGGGGAGCTTGGCGGCGTTTGTATTCATTTAGATTGATCCGTCGAATTAGCCAGTTAACTGTTTCAGCCGCATACCCCATCCCAATGATTTCTTCAGCACTTTTATGCTCTTCAATATAAGCCATCAAAATGGCATCTAGAATTTCATAAGGGGGCAAAGAGTCCTGGTCAGTCTGGCCTGGTTTTAATTCGGCTGAAGGTGGCTTTGTAATTGTGTTACGTGGAATCACTTCCTGCTCACGGTTCATATACTCAGCCAGCTGATACACCCAGGTTTTGGGTAAATCAGCAATGACAGCCAAACCGCCACACATATCTCCGTATAGAGTGCAGTAGCCCACAGCCATTTCTGACTTATTACCTGTTGTTAAGAGCAAATGACCATATTTATTAGAAAGCGCCATCAATAAATTACCGCGAATACGAGCTTGAAGATTTTCTTCAGTCACATCTTCAGGCTTTTCTTGAAAAATAGGCGATAGACTGCTGAGAAATGCATCAAACATGGGCGCAATAGGAACTGTTTCACAGCGGATCTCAAGATTATTCGCTAAGGCATAGGCATCTGTAACACTGCCTTCAGACGAGTACTGCGATGGCATCGCTAAACCCATCACATTCTCTTTGCCCAAAGCTTTAACCGCAATGGCAGCTGTAACAGCAGAGTCAATGCCGCCACTTAAGCCTAACACCACAGATTTAAAACCGGTTTTACCCAGATAATCTTTGACGCCTAACACAAGTGCATCTTCAATCATGCCCATATCCAGATGCCAATCAGGCTGAATCGGCTTGAGCTGGTCTAAATCCAGAATGGTAAATTCTTCAGTAAATCCCTGCCCAAGCCAGAGCAATTCCCCTTGAGCGTTAACAATAAAACTATGACCATCAAAAACCAGACTGTCGTTTCCCCCAACCTGATTGAGGTAAATAGCCGGAACTTGATATTTGCGGCAGATCGCCTGAACCATTTCAACTCTCATACGGGGCTTTCCTACATGAAAAGGCGAAGCTGAAATATTGAGTAAAAGCTGCATCTCTTGTTTACCCAGCTCAGCAACCGGATCATTTAAATAAAGCCTACGGCTCCAAAAATCTGAATCGTTCCAGAGATCTTCACAGATCGTGACACCTGCTTGAATACCCTGAATCTGAACGGGGAAAACTTGTTCAGCCGCTTCAAAATAGCGGTCTTCGTCAAAGACATCATAGGTTGGCAATAGAGATTTGTAATGAGTTGTGCGTCGTTGCCCATCTTGAATGACTGCAGCAGCGTTATAAAGCTGTTTGCCTTGGCGAGTTCGATTACGGTCAACAAAACCAACAATGACTGTGATCCCTACGCTAGCAGAGACAATCTGCTCTAAGCAGTCCAGATTTTTGTCAACAAAACTTGAGCTATCAAGTAAATCAAGCGGAGGATAACCTGTAATACTCAGTTCAGGAAAGAGAACTAACTCCGCTCCGCCAGCTCGTGCTTGTTCGATACCAGCAATAATTTTACGGGTATTCTCCTGAAGCGCTCCAACAGTTGTGTTGATTTGGGCCAATGCAATTTTCATCTGCTCAACCTCCTGTAATTTCAGCCGTTGTCCTAAGTCGAATATCAGCTTGAGCAAAAGCTTCTAAAGCAGCCGCTCCACCTTCTTGAGTTACGGGACGAATCGCATCTGAGACAACTGTGACATTGTAACCTCTCTGGCGTAAGCCAAGCGCAGCGGCCTTGACGCAATAGTCAGTCGCCACCCCAAAGACAATATAGTTACTCGCGCCGTAATGCTCTAAAACGGCTTCTGCGTTGGCATTATCAAACAAATCAAACACTGTTTTTTCTAGTTCAACGTGCCTAATGCCTTTAAGATTTAGCAAAACTGGCTCATTTTTAATGATCTGACTATTTGGATCATAGGTTGCGCCGATACGCTTTTGGCCTGGTGTACCAGCGACACAATGAGGAGGAAAAACCTGAAATTCAGGATCATCAGGACTGTGAGCATCAGCTGAAGCAATAACGGGGATATTATGCTGTTCTGCATAATGCATCAGTTTGGCCAAATTAGGTTCAATTGTTTCAGCACCTGGCACATAAAGTCCACCTTCAGGTCGCATAAAATCAAATTGAGTATCGATATCGATAAAAACAGTGGAATCACTAGAATAAATCATTATCTTTCTCCTTTTAATCACAACTGACACAATTAAGCCAATTGCAATTCATGCTGATGCTTGAGAGTGTCAAAGAGTTTGGTCAAAGCGGGCCCAACCGTAACAGGATAGTCCTCCACTTGCTTAAGCTGTCTTAGGGATGAAGGTAAGGCTTCAAGCTGGCTAAGTGTGCGGGCCTGAATCTCAACCAAGGACTCTTGTTCCAAACAGCGTTGACCTTGAGACATAAACTGCAAAAGTAAAGGCTCGTCTTTTGAAGACGTTTCAGCAAGTTCAAGTAAGTCGCTAAGAAACTTGCCATCAGGTCCGAGACGGCGCCAGACTTGTTTAGAACCTGGATAGCTGACTTTACTATTGCTGAGTTTAAGGGCGTGTTTGATCGTTCCATCTGCTTTTTCCAACTCAACAAGCTTGTATACACCGCCTAAAGAAGGGGCGTCTAGACTAGTAACCAGTTCTGTTCCGATTCCGAATACATCAACCGGCGCACCTGCTTTAAGCAGATCCTGAACTTTTAACTCATTCATATCGCCGCTGACAACAATACGCGTTGAGTGCATTCCAGCAGCATCAAGCAGTTGACGTGTTTCAAGACTCAGGCCAAGAAAATCACCGCTATCCAGCCTGACACCTTTTAAATCTGGGCCAGATTCAATTGCGTGTTTAACACCTTGAACTGTGTCATAAGTATCGACCAATAAAGTGCTATGTTCAGGAAAAACCTCTCGATAAGCCTTAAAGGCTTGAGGTTCTGTATCAAAAGCCATTGTCCAGGAATGAGCTGCAGTGCCTTGTACGGGCAAACCTAAACGCTGTGCAGCCAAGACATTAGAAGTACCAGCAGCACCACCAATCCAGGCAGCTCGAGCCGCTAATACCGAAGCTTCAGGTCCATGGGCTCGTCGCGAACCAAAGTCAATAAAGCTTGCAGCTGAAGCCTGATTTTTAATGGCAAGTTTAATCCGAGCTGCTTTACTGGCAACAGAAGTCTGAAAGTTCAACATGGCCAATAACCAGGTTTCTACTAACTGAGCTTCTATTAAAGGAGCGCTAATTCTCACAATCGGCTCATAGGGAAAAAAGATCGTGCCTTCTGGTAAAGCCCAGACATCTCCCGTAAAACGTAAGTTAAGCAGACGCTCAAAAAAACTGTCTGGCAACTGAGCAAAAGCTGGTAAATGGCGCAACCAGCTAACTTCTTCGACACTAAAATGCAATTGTTCAAGATAATCCAAAGCCTGCTCAAGACCAGCTGCCAGCAAAAAACTGCGCTGATGGGGCAAACGACGTACATAGAGTTCAAACGTCGCACGCTGATCAGCCAAGCCATGGACATGATAACCAGCTGCCATGGTGAGCTGATAGAGATCTGTATTTAAAACCGAATACTCTGATGTTGTCTGAGAGCGAAAACTCATTTTTGCCTCCTTAAACTAAATGCTTTAAACTTATAAGTGTATTTTATACATTTAATAAGAACATGTCAAGCCCGGCTAAGGCCCAACAGTGTACAATACGCAGAGAGGACCTTATGAAGGACGAATTACGGTCACAAGAAGAACTGAGCGTCGCGGCTGTCGGCTATATTCCGCCAACCTGGCTGGTACTCCTATTATTTCGCCGTTGGCGGCGCAATTATTACACGCGTTATCACCTGGTACATGCCGTGCTGATGTCATTAGCTCAGGTTCTGCTGCTTGTTTTAATGGGTGGTTT
>CAJYHH010000187.1 GCA_913773825.1 Candidatus Sericytochromatia bacterium
GATTCACTCAGGCTTTCAAGCGCAGCTTTACTGGCGCTATACAGCCCGTTCATAGGGAAACCTGCCAGCGCCCCAATACTTGAAATCTGAATGAAATGTCCGGCCTGCTGCTGGCGCAAAACCGGCAATACCGCCTGACTGACCCACAGGGCACCAAAAAAATTCGTTTCAAACTGCGCTCTAGCCTGAGCTTCGCTAAATTCTTCAACCATGCCCAAAGTCAGATTACCGGCATTATTGACCACAATATCCAGACGGCCAAAGTGCGCTGCAGCTTGTTTGACCGCTTTTTCAACAGCTGCCTTATTTGTAACATCAACAGCTAAAGACAGCAGTTTATCTGGATATTCTGATTTAAGTGGATCCAGGGCAGCTGGGGTACGCGAAACAGCCACAACAGAATCCCCTGTTGCAAGTGCAGCCTGAGTAAAGGCCAGACCTAATCCTCGACTGGCCCCTGTAATCAACCAGACTCTTGATTGGGTGTTATGAGCGTTTAAATGAGTTGTCATGGCATTTATTTCCTTTTCTGTCCTTGAGTCTGAAAAGCAAAAACCTCTCACGAGACGCATCGTCTCGACTAGATTACAGTAATTTGAATCGTTCTAAATTGTCAAGACGGAGCGTCTCGCATTGTTTTATTTTGTTAAACTAAAGGAATGCAGTCATCTCATTCTGATAAATCAGGCCCCCGTCGCAGCGAAAGCTCACGCCGGGCCATTCTAACTGCCGCTTTTGAACTCGCGGGTGAAGTAGGATATACTCGTCTTAGCATTGAAGGCATCGCCGCCCGTGCTGGTGTGGGCAAACAGACGATTTATCGCTGGTGGTCTTCTAAAGGCGCAGTCTTGTTTGATGCTTTGCTGATGCTCAGCGAAAACTCTGAAGGGGTTGCAAGTCTAACGGACAGCGGCAATCTGGAAGCGGATCTGAGACACGTGCTAAGAGCCACGGTAATCGAGTTTCAGAATCCTGTTTATGACCGGGTGTTACGGGCTCTGACCACAGAAGTGCTCCACGATCCTCAGCTTGCCAGGGCTTATCAGGAACAACTCGAACAGCCTATGACTGAGCTTAAATTACGCCGTTTAAAATCTGCCCAGTCCATCGGCCAGCTCCCTCCTGATCTGGATTTAGAACTAGCGATAGACTTAATCTGGAGCCCCATTTTTAGACGCTGGCTGCTTCGCAGCGGCCCCCTGACTGAAGCTTATGCCGATCAGGTCTTATCTTTGGCCTTACAGGGGCTGCGCCTCTCAAGCTAGAGTCAGCGGCTCAAAAGAAGCGTTGCTCCACTTTATTTAAAAACCAGCCTTTATTGGCGCTGTTACGACAGGTCAGGCCACTCATACTGGCTGTACAAGTAAAGCCTTGGGCTTTCCAGGTTTTGCCATAAGCCAATGTTGGATAATTGCCAAACACCGTATCCCCTACACACATTCTCATGGGGGCGCCTTTACTCTTCATCATAAAATAATTCCCCCAGTCCCCCTCACAGTTGCGCGGGCGAGCCGGAATCTTAGCTTGGTTCTCGCGTAAATCACAGCGCAATTCACCATCATAGGCTGCGCAGGCAATATTGCCAGATGGCAATTTAAAACCAACAAAATCCTGAGCTAAACTGGCTTGTGGCAGCAGCGACACAGCAATGGCACTGAAACCCAATAATAGACCTGCAGAAAACAATTTTTTAGTCATGATTAGCCCCTTTATCCACCTGGTATATCAAACGCCTTATTTTACCACTCAGCGGATTAAATTCTCATCCTCTGCCCCCTTAGGATAATTGAGAATATACCACCGTATCTGATTTTATTCAGCCTCAGACCGAATCACCCCATCAATCGAAGCTGTTAAACGGGCACACCAGGTGATTGCCGCAATTGGTGAATGTTTTTGGTACAGGCCGATTTAACCCAGACATCACTGTCAAAATTGATTGGGGGCATCAAACCGCCACTCCGTTATTTTTGGATGGCCGTCCAATATCACCAATCCGTTTTCCTGTAGCTGTTATAGTTTGTATTTCTGCAGCTACCCCATCATCAGCAGGCAATAAAACAAGCACGGCGTAAAAATGATTAGACCTTACCCCCAAAACATCCAGGCGAATTTCCGGGCGTATAGCAGCAGACCGTCACCATTCGGATTTGACGATTTGTCCCCAATCGTTTTACAACATTAGCCCGTTATTAACTATCCCAAACAGACACTGGCGTTAGTAACAGTTTGGGGTCACAAAATAATCATCTGGGCTGGCGTCATTCCAGCCTGATAATCTTGCTGATTCAACGCAAGATTAATTCAGAAAATGGCTCATGGCAAATAACTATCAGGCTTTGACTTCATTAACAGACTGACCTGTCTGTTCAAAATCTGTCAGGTTTTGCAGGGTTGTTGCAGCAATATTCTGCAGAGCCTCAGCTGTAAAATAAGCCTGATGACCGGTAATCAAGACATTCGGGAAAGTCTGCAAACGCGAAAAAACGTCGTCCTGAATAATCTGCTGGGACATATCCTGAAAAAACAGTCCACCTTCTTCTTCATAAACATCCAGGCCCAGATCACCGATTTTGCCGCTTTTAAGGCCTTCAATCACAGCAGCCGTGTCGACTAAGCCTCCGCGGCTGGTGTTAATCAGCATGACGCCGTGTTTCATCCAGCTAATCGCTTCATTGCCAATCAGATGGTGAGTTTCAGGCGTCAACGGGCAGTGCAGGCTGATAATATCTGATTCCCGACACAAGTATTCTAAAGAGTTATAGCTGACACCCATCGCTTCACAAGCTGGGTTAGGGTAAGGGTCATAAGCTAATAACCGACAGCCAAAACCTTTTAGAATGCCCGCAAAGATTTCGCCAATTTTACCCGTGCCTACAATGCCAACGGTTTTGCCGTGTAAATCAAAACCCAATAAACCGTCAAGTGAAAAATTCTGCTCACGCACGCGCTGATAGGCCCGATGGGTATGGCGATTGAGAGCTAAGATTAAGGCCATGCTATGCTCAGCAACCGCATAAGGAGAATAAGCGGGAACTCTTGCCACTTTGATCTGCTGTTCAGCTGCAGCAGACAGATCAACCTGGTTAAAACCTGCGCAGCGCAAGGCAATAAACTGAACGCCAAGTGACGCCAGAACCTTGAGGGTATCAGCGCTTAAATCATCATTGACAAAAGCCGTAATTGCCTGATAACCCGCTGCTAAGGGCGCAGTCTGGGGATTTAGCCGGATGTCGAGATAGTCCAGCTGATGAGTATGTTCAACACTTGCCTGCTCAAGATATTCGCGATCATAAGGTCTGGCATTAAAACTCAGCACACGCATAGAACAATTTCTCCTGAGCAACTGCTTAAGCAGCGAATGATAAAATACAGGCCTTAGTTTAAAAGCCACTCACAACAATGGCAATAAGTGACTGAGCGGCTGCTCCCAGCTGATCGGTTCAAGCAAGTCGTAGCTCAGAGGACTGAGAAAAATTCCGCCTTCAATCCCAAGCAAATCTTCTGGGGTCTCAGAACGTAAAAGGGCTTCATGATGGCGTTGCAGCACATCCACTTTAGCGCGCAGCAATAGCGGCTGATTTTTCTGACCCGTTTGTGTGGGCAAGCCTGAAATTTGGATAGGTCCCACACCCGGATCCAGCAGCCAGAGCAGATTTGCTTGGGTATCAGAAATTCTCAGTAAAAATTTGCAGCGTGGAGCATTGAGTTCAACACCTGCTGATTTGAGTAAAATCGAGCCGTTCAGTTCAAGCTCTAATTCATTGCTTAAAGGGGTAAAATCACGCATCTGATTTAGCTCCCCTATTCCAGCGGAATGGGTGCAATACGCGCCCGGCCACGAACGTTAAAGGAGCCTCGGACTTCGCCATAAACCAGACCGTTACTGGCTCCTTGTTTGACTTCGCCTTCAGCCGCCATGCCCACCACAATATACGCTTCATCAAAGCGACCATCGCCGTTTTTATCCAGTAAGTCCACGCCAAAAGTAGCGTTGCTGCCTAGATTCATGCTGCGGGCCCGGCCATTGGCAGCATCAATTGCGCGGT
>CAJYHH010000188.1 GCA_913773825.1 Candidatus Sericytochromatia bacterium
TCATTGTCATAGAGCCAGTACACGCCCATTTCCAGCGCCCGACGCGCATAAAAACAAGTCGTGCGCGGGTCGCTAAGCGCGTAAACTTCTGCCTGGCGAGCGGCTTCAAACATCTCGGGCCAGGTTCCGGCAATAAAGAAAAAGTTGCTGTCCATAAGGCTTTACCCGCTTAGTGTATCATCAAGGTTTATGACTTTCCAAATCGCTCAGGTGGTTTTGTCATGCTTAGAACTGATCTGTGTGGGTTTTGACGAGATAAAATCGGCTGATGTGAGGTGTAAATGTCAGGCTTAGAGTTGAGTCAGGATTTGGCACTAGCTATTGCTTTGGGCGTGACGAAGATGCAGATTAAGCTGTCTATTACCCAGAGGGTTTAAATGACCCCTATATGATACTTATCGCATCGCAACTTGTCAGAAATATATTGAAACCCTCTGGTGGTGGGCTGAACATACCCGTATCGAAGCGATGAATCAGATTCCTGAGTTAAAGCAAGATTTTAAACGTCTGTTGGGAACCGAATATGCAGGCTTGTATCAGCACTGGCGCTTACGGTGGGTAGAAAATGAGCTGGTGCTGGCTGCTTTTGAAGGGGTGGGGCCAGAATCGTGGGTTTGGGAATGTGATTTACAGCCATCCTGAATCGTGCCAAGTCAAAATGAATATTTGCCGTTCTCTGCTTTAATCAATACCTTGTTGCTGTGTAAACGCTGCTGCGTCTTTTAAGGCCTGATTAGGTCCCTGACTTTGTTTACAGGCTTGTATAAAGTGGTCAAACTCATGATTAGTAAGGCTTAGCTGGTGATATTGGTCAAGCACCTGATTGGCATCTTGATTGATCAAGTGCACAACATATTCTGTCAGGCTGCTCATTCCCAACAGAGCAGCAGCCTTTTTAGCTTTGGCTTTGATTTCAGCGTCCAGGCGAAGGTTGATGCGTGTTGTTGCCATCGAAACTCTCTTTTCGGCGATGTGCTAATTCTTAGCATGCGTGAGAGCGAGACTGAAAATCAATTCTGTACGTAAATCTATCGTTGATTTAAAAGATTGGCTTTTGAAGACGGCTAGGCTGGTGTTGTGGGTTTGGAAAGCTCAGTGGCAGATGTGACTCTGTTGGTTGAACAGCGTTGATGGGCCGCGTACAATTGGAGTAAAGAAGAATATAGGGGGATGTGCGGGTGTCGCAAACGGCTAAAGCCCTGGTTACGCCACACATCCTGGTGTGGGCGCGAGAGCGTTCTGGCTTAAGTGAGCTACAAGCAGCGGATAAAGCCAAGGTTGATGTGGATAAGCTGTTGCTTTGGGAATCAGGCCAAGATCAACCGACTTTTGTTCAAGCCAAACATCTTGCTAAGACTTACATGGTTCCGTTTGGCTATTTTTATCTGGAACGACCTCCTCAAAATGAAGTGACCATTCCAGATCGGCGCACAACAGAGAACGCATCTCTGGGCCTCAGTCCCGATTTTCGAAATTTGCTTCAGCATATTACAGCGCGTCAGGCTTGGTTTCGGGACTATATCATCGATATGGGGCATGAGCCCTTACCCTTTGTTGGCGCTTTTTCTGTCAAAGACTCAACAGCAGATGTGGCGGCCAGCATTTCCGACTGGCTCAATCTCAGCACGCTTGATCCGTCAAGCTGTCGCTCACCCAAAGCCTATCTGCGTACCCTAACGGAACGTCTTGAACATGCAGGTGTGCTGGTGATGCACAGCGGCATTCTCGGAAAAAATACCAATCGTAAGCTGGACGTTAAAGACTTTCGAGGTTTTGCACTCAGCGACCCCTATGCGCCACTGGTGTTTACAAATGATCAGGATTCTGATGTGGCCCAGGTCTTTACCCTGCTGCATGAGGTTGCGCATATCTGGATTGGCGACAGCAGCCTGACGGATAAAGGGGATTTTTATCTGCCAATACCAGGCCACAATGACCCTGAGTCTTTCTGCAATCGTGTGGCCATTGAAGTTTTGGTTCCCGCTCAAGCGTTTTTGGAACAATGGGATGGCCCAGGGCGTACGCTTGAAGCAAAACTGAGTCGGCTTAGAGACCATTTTAAAGTCAGCCGGATAGCCCTGATCAGACGAGCATATGAACTTGGTAAGGTTACTTACCCTGAGTACCAGGCTTTTTACAAGGCAGAGATGGCGCGGTTTCAAAAAAATAAGGAAAACAAAGAACCACAGTCGACTTCAGCAGGTGGCAATTATTACGCTACTGCGCTGAGCCGACACGGTAAAAAGTTTTCCAGAGCCGTTGTTTATTCAGTTTCAAGTGGGAGCTTGCTCTACAGAGATGCAGCCCGTCTTTTAGATATCAAAGTGAGTCACTTGCCTGCGTTTGCTGAAAGACTGGGGGTTGCCTTCTCCTGATGTATATCCTCGATACAAACGTTTTTCTTGAGCCCTTTAAGCGCTTTTATCCGATGGATTTTTGCCCTGGCTATTGGGATTGGCTGGATGAATGTGTCAAGGGAAGTGATGTCAGGTCTTTGCGTTCAGTTTACGATGAGATGAAAGACGCTGGGGATGACCTCTCAAAATGGGCTAAGCGGCATGAAAATACAGGCTTCTTTATGCCCGATGATGCAACAGATATTCAGGCTGCGTATCAAGTTGTAGCAAATCATGTTCAGCAAACTACGACTAGACTGAATTTTAGAGCGACTGCACTGCCTGAATTTCTAAGTGGTGCTGATCCCTGGTTGATTGCTGCGGCTTATGCTCGTGGAGGGACAGTCGTCACTCTTGAACAGAACATTCCAGATAGAAGAAACAAAGTCCTGATTCCAGTTGTCTGTAATGAATTAGACGTTCCTTGGGCCACACCTTATCAGTGGTTGAGAAGTTCAGGCTTCAAGTTAGTCAGGATGATTGAACCCGATGGTGATGTGCCGCCGTTCTGAGTTGCAAACGAATAGTTGCACAACGTATCAAACTAAAGTCTCGAAAACCAATCCACGCATAGAATATGTCTGCTGAAATTAAACCCCTAAAGGCAATTCCAACTGTCCTGCTGCTACAGCTTGTTCAGCATCTTTCCAGTTCACTTCCCCATTAAAGGCTTGGTGCATCAGGGTGTTGAAGGTCTGCTCAAGCTTTTTCATACTGGCTTGCATCTGCTGCTTGAGGGTATCCATGTGTTGAACACGCTCGGCAAATGCTTGTTGAAGATGTAGAGGGGGGAGCTGCACTTCTAACAGTCTTAATTCAGAAAGATTGATTTGCTGTAAAGTTGCACCACGTGTTTTTCTAGCAATATATGACTGTGCGTGTTTTGTTTGCATAAATGAATTTAGAAATACTAGATTTGTAGTGGCAGGTCGAATTACGGCCAAACCTCTTGTCACGTTAAATCCACGAAATTTGCTATTGGTTACATAAGTTATACCAGTGGTTCCTCGAACCGATATCAATAATTCATGACCGGTTAATCTTGTTTTTTTGAATTTTATTTCAATATTAGGAGATGTTCTCTTTAAGTTTGAAATGTCAACAAAGTTGTTATCTATATCAACCGGACGAACAATAGGTATTCCATTAGGATAATCATCTCCAGGTTGAACAATTCCATATGAAATCGAATTATCCGGCGATATTATATCTTCAAGTAATTTGGTATCCCACCCCATCGGATTGGTCACCGGGTCCCCAAACATCTCCAGAAACGTGGCCTGTACCAGATCATCCAGACGCTTCAGAGATTGGCGGCGCAGGCTGCGCAGGTGATCAACCTTTTCGAGCAGGGCGGCGATGCGCTGCTGTTCGGGAAGGGGAGGAAGGGGGATTTGAAGTTTTCTTAGATTCCCCAGAGAAACAAATTTTTGTGTCCCACCTCGACTTTTTTGTTCTGAAAAATTGTTGAAAATAGGGCTTTTTAATAAAAAATATATAAACTTATTAAAAATTTTTGTTTGGTTGTTAAATTTGAAAAGAGCTACATTTTTAATTGCAAATATAGGATCTTCATTTACCAAAAGAGGTCCTCCAATGGTTCCAATCATTGGCATGATAATGTCGCCTTTTTCGACTTTTGAGCGTGAATTAATTTTATTATAATCATTTTGTGAAATATAACTAACTGTTGATAGGTCTAATTTTCCATTCGTTATATTTTTTGATGTAACTAAAGGATAACCTTCAGTTACATATTTAGGAGAATCATGAGTGCCATCTCTAACATCTAGCACATCACCTAAGCTCACTAGTTCCCAAGTCATCCTACCGGCTCCATTTCTGCTCTTATCTTCATTAATCATCGGTGTATAACGCAAAGTATCGATTGTGGCGGTCAGTATGGCATATAGACAGCCCCTATGGGCATCAACTGATCTGACTTAAACACGGTGTTATGCCATACTTTCAGACTTGAATTCTCAATCTATGGAAGAATCCCTGTCGTTGGAAATGCGTTCAAAAGTGTCTTTCATACTGCCAAATTCTAGCTGGATAGGAACAGGTTTTTTCTGAACGTATTTCTGTTTGAGAAAAGCGGCAAAGTCAATTACTGTTTGCTGTTGAGCAGGGGGCAGGCTGTCAAATAGAAACAGAAGTTCGTCACGTTGATTCATAAGTTTGCCGTCTATTGAATGAGTCCAGCCAGCTCTTTGAGGCCTGCCTGAATCTCGTCTTCAAGGCTTTGCAGCTCAGCTAAAATCTGGCTGGGTGGGTCGTAGCTGACGGCTTCGTGCACAATTTCTTTGTAGCGATTGAGGCTCAGGTCGTATTTGTTGGCGGCAATTTCAGACTTGGGCACAAAGAAAGACTGAGCGCTGCGGGGGCGTTCCGCTTCGGCGTTACGATTTTGCCAACGCTGAATCAGATCGGGCAGATTGTTTTCTGCGTGGCTGGCCAGATAGCTGCCGTCAGGCTGTTTTTGACCTAAAGGACTACGCTTGTCGTCAAGTGAGAGGCCGTCGGCCTGCATATCGTAGAACCAGACTTTGTCCGTGCCGCCGGTGGTGGTTTTGGTGAAAATCAGGATGCCGGTGCTAACGCCAGCATAAGGTTTAAACACCCCAGAAGGCATTGAGATCACCGCTTCGAGCTTGTGCTGCTCCACAATCGCTTCGCGCAGGCTGACATGGGCAGTAGAGGAGCCAAACAGCACGCCGTCAGGGATAATGACTGCCGCCCGGCCACCCAGCTTGAGCTGGCGCAGAATCAGGGCTAAAAATAACAGCTCGGTTTTTTTGGTTTTGACCTGGGCCAATAAGTCTTTGGCCACTTCTTCATAGTCCAGTGAGCCTTTAAAGGGGGGATTAGCCAGAATCAGACTATAGGCTTCGGTGATTGGCGTTTCATTGCGCGAGAGCGAATCGCGTTTTTGAATCTGGGGATTGTCGACGCCGTGCAGCATCATGTTCATACTGGCAATCCGCAGCATCGAGGCATCAAAGTCATAGCCATGAAACATCTGATTTTCAAAGTGCTCACGCAGCTCAGGGTCGTGCAGCACTTCCGGGTGATGATGGCTAATATATTCTTCGCTGGCGACTAAAAAGCCCGCTGTACCGCAGGCGGGGTCGCAGATCGTTTCGCGTGGGCCTGGAGCCATCAGGGTCACAATCATCTGAATAATATGGCGCGGGGTGCGGAACTGGCCGTTTTTACCTGCGGTACTGAGTTTAGACAGCAGATATTCATACAGATCCCCTTTGGTGTCGCGGGAGTCCATGGGCAGATCGTCAATCATCTCAACCACACGCTGCAGCAGCGAAGGCTTGGCAATCATAAAGCTTGCGTCCTGCATAAACTCATGCAGGCTCGCACCCTCTTGCAGCGGCAGGTTTTTCATCAGCGGGAACACTTCCTGCTGCACCACCCGGAACATCTCATCTGGGGCCAGATGTTTAAAATTGCGCCAGCGTAGCGCTTCTTGTTCAGGCTGAAACAAAGGCCGTTCAATCGGCTGGCCTGTGCGGCGGGCCTTGTTTTCGCGCAGAGTGTGTAAATCGTCCAGGCGCTTAATAAAAATCAGATAGGAGAACTGTTCGATCACCGTCAGGGGATTGGAGATGCCCCCGGTCCAGAAGGCATCCCAAATGCGATCCACTTTAGACTTTAACTCACCGGTGATCATAACGATATTCTCCAGACAGACTCAGTTTGGGGGTATTCTAGCACGCTGTTTTCTGTCTGATAGGCATCAGGGATTTAATCGTGAGCCTGTTCAAAAGCTGCTTTGATCAGTTGTCTGCAAGTTGTCTGCAAGTTGTCTGCATGAGTGAGATTTTTAAGCACCTAACAGCCAACCGCAATCTTGATGGCTTTTTAACTCCCATAATCTGGTTCCTTGGGCGACTTTGTAGGATGATAAAGACAGGTCTCCAGACAACCTGAAACTGGGTTGCGGAAGCTGAAGTTCAAACCGGTAGCGAGTTTGACCGCGTTTTGAGGAATTGATTAATGCTTGTGCGCCATAACCAGGCGCTCAGAATTAAAAGGTTCGTTGAAGCAGGAATGATTTGCAACTGAGCTGAACAGCAGCCGCTGCTCCCGTGTACAGGAGCATTTGGAGGCCTTTTTCATGTTTCTTTTTGGTGATAAAGTAATTTAAAACGGGCTTGTCAGGCTAAAGGGTCAGGTTTAAGCTGCGCTATTTGGGTTTGCTGACTCAGACTGACTGGGTTTTGAGAGCGCTAAAATTAAATCACTGAGATGCAGCAGGCCCTGAACCTGACGCTGCTGATTTACAATCAGAGCTTCAGCCTGACGATGTTGGCGAAAGGCTTGCAGGGCCTGGGTTAGACTCATTGAGTCTGGCAGATACAAAGGCTCGCAGATCAGTTCTGAGAGTTGATAAGCATCAGCGTTAAGCAAAATCGGCAGCAGATCTTTGAGATAGACCACGCCATAAATCTGCTCTGAGTGGTCTTTGCAGACTGGGTAGCAGCTATAAAAGTGCCCACTGATGATTTGCCGATGAGACTCTGCCGGATCGCTCAAATCCAGGCAGATAAAATCTTTGCGGGGTGTCATCAAGGTTTTGATGTCTACATCTTCCAGATCCAGGCTGCGCTCCATCAGCTGGTGGGTATGCTCTGAGACATGCCCCGCTTCTTTGCCTTCTTGCAGCATATGGCGCAAATCTTCTAGCTCAGTTGAGTTTTCTTGATGGGGTTTGCTACCCATCATTTTTAAGACCAGATGGGTGACCTTGCTTAGTAAGTGAACCAAAGGCGCTGTCAGAGTGGTGAGCATTTTAACCGGGCGCGCTACAAATAGAGCAATTTTTTCGGGAGCGTTTAAAGCTAGTTGTTTGGGCACAAGTTCACCAAAAATCAGCGTCAGGCAGGTTATGCCCAGCACAACGAAACCAACTGCCAGACTCTGGCTAAAAGGAGCTGGCACAGACAGCTCCTGTAAAAAACGCGCGAGCTGTTCTGCTAAGGTGGCACCGCTAAAGACCCCAATCAGAATCCCAACCAGCGTCAGCACAATCTGGGTGGTGGCCATAAACTGGCTGGAATGTTTAAGAAAATGCCTGACCGTATCAGCTTCTTTACTGTCTGACTCTGAATGGCGCTGTAACTGGGCTTTGCGGCTTGATAACACCGCCAGTTCTGACATCGAAAAGAAGCCGTTGATCAGCACTAAAACGCTGACAATCAGGATTTCAGCCAAAACAAGCATACTTCCTCCTTTGTCATCATCCTTTGTAATCAAGCAGCTTCAGCAAACGCTTGAGAATCTTAAGCCTAACAAGCCCTAATTTAAGCTGTAAATATTGATGGCGTTAATTAATTATCAATGCGTATATCTTGTTTGTTTTGGTCTTGATTATTCTAAAAATGAGATGATATGCCTGAATATTTTGGATTTGTTGTCTG
>CAJYHH010000189.1 GCA_913773825.1 Candidatus Sericytochromatia bacterium
GCGCGGGCTAAGATGCGATTTTCCTCCAGAGCACTGGCCGGGCGCACATTTAAGAGCGAAAACCCGGCCAGCACAATGGCGCAAAGCGGTTGAATGGCGATGCGCATCAATTGACGATTCAACGCGAGGCTAGCCGATCAGGCATTTCCAGCTCAAGATCCTGTTTGAGCTCACCTAAAGCCATATGCCCAAAGCTCTGACGGTCAATTTCAAACTCAACCGGGTCTTGTTTGTCTACGCTGACAAAGTGCAGATGCATGGCAAAACGGCCCTCTGCATCCGTACGGGTAGCTTCTAACTGACCGGTTGAAGCATGGCGCAGAAAAATGTTTTTATTGGCAACGGCTTTTTCACCCTGCAGCACGCGGCCCGAAAAGCCCATGCTGACCTGAGCTGGAGCGTTAGGGTGTGTAAACACACCAAAGCCCTGCTGTTTCCAGCCAAAATAGCCTTCGTCAATCACATGAACCTGAGTAAAACCTTTGCTTTTGAGAATATCCGCGCTCATCCCAGAAAGATGATGAGGGCAGCCGCAGTAGAGCAAAAGTTTACGTTCACGGGTAAAAGGGTAAGTGCCGCTGTTTCTGACGTCTTCAATTGGAAAATTAATCGCACCCTGAATATGCTCAGCGTTAAACTCCATACGCGTACGCACATCGATCAACAAAGGCGCTTCAGGAGTTTTAAGCTCCTGAAAAGCGGATTTAGCTTTGATGAGAATATTGGGGTCAATCGGCTTATTGTGATCCTGCTGAGCGGTGGCCGGATCTTCGCGAAAAGGCGCCTGGGCCAGAACTGCAGGGGTAGCCAGTGCAGAAACGGCAAACAGGCTGCCGAGCAAAAACTTGACGTTCATGGCTTGTCTCCAGAGGTAGTAAATTGTAACCATAAGATAGCATGGGCAAGGGCCTGTGGGCTATGGGCTGTAAGTCTTACCGATTCAGACTGAATCAATCCTGCAAAAAATAGCTTTGAGCCGCAGAATTCTGCGGCCCGTGCTTGATGAATAAATTAATAAAACTGACAAGTTATAGAACTTAAAGCTCTGGGTTTTAGTGTGAATAACTCCGTGAACCGGCAAACATCCGATAAATCGCCAGCAGGGCAATTGCACCCACGATCGAGGCAATAAAACCGGCATTCTGACCAGGCTGATAAAAGCCAATCAAACGGCCCATTAGAGTTGCCCCTAAGGCACCGCCAATACCCAGCAGAGACGTCACTAAAAAGCCACCCGGATCACGGCCAGGCATCAAGAGCTTGGCAATGGCACCGGCGACAAAACCCACCACCATTGCCCATAACAGCGGCAAGAGTCCGACAAACACCCAACTGGCAAACATCAGTGCCAGGACGAGTACAACTAAAAATGCGACCATATTTACATTTCTCCTGTGTTAGATGTCGGTCTGCCTTGTGGCTGAACGACCTTTGTGTAGATAGAATAAATGAAGCCAAATAAAAAGAGCATTAGCAGGACCGCAAAAAAATATGAAAATCTCAGCGACCCTGATCTATACGCTCAGCTTACTCAGTCTGAGCATTCCCAGCCTGGCAAGGTCATCTCATTCATTTCACTCATTTCACTCATTGTATGCGCTTGCTCATAAACAGCCTGAATCAGGCAGTGCCCAACAAAAGCTTTTGCCGCCAGAACTGATTCATGAGCAAAACACAGAAGGCCAAACGGCTTTGCATCTGGCAGCAGCAGAAGGACTGACGCGCTGGGCGCAACTTTTACTTGAAGCGGGGGCCAAACCTGAGCGCTTAAATCATGACGGCTTAAATGCTTTACATCTGGCTGCCCGCAACGGACACAGCGGACTAGTAAAACTAATCCTGGCTAAAACGCCTGATTTAGTTGATGCCCCCACAAGTCGGAGCCAAAGTGCATTACATCTGGCCATCATGCATCAGCAGCTTGAATCAGTCAAAGTCTTGCTAACAGCAGGTGCTAAAGTGACGATACCAGATAAAAACGGCCTGCCACCCTTAATATTAGCCTTGATGCAAGCTGAGCCTGAATTGTTAAAGCTGATTGAAGCCAGTCGTCCAGGATCAATGAACAGCTTAAAAGCACCGCTTGCAGATGGCCGCAACTGGCTACATGTTTTGGCTGCGCAGCCTGAACAGACCCAAGCCTTAAAACTTCTGCTTGCTCAGGGACTGGATCCTTTATTGCCTATGCCAGGTAGTGACAATATCCCAGCCGTGATTGCCCTAAAAGCGGGAGCCTTGACCAATGCCAGCGTTTTATTTGAGGCCGCAGGGCTTTTAACCACTGCCCAGGAAGCAGACGCCTGGAACGCCTTAAAGCCTTTAATCAACCAGACTTATCTCAGCGATCCAGCTGGGCAAGACGCGCTTAAGCGTTTAGTGCCTCGATTTAGTCAACGCTTACTTGAATTAAATAGCGACGGACTTAACCTTTTGCACCAGCGCATTTTAGAGCATGATCAGGCAACTGCCCGTTTTTTACTTTCACTTGAACAAGCCCGAGTTGCGGGCTGGGTTGAACAACGCACAGCCAAAGGCCAGACGCCACTGATGCTGGCAGTTATACTTCAGCCTGCAGATTCTGAACTGGTTAAAATTTTGCTTGAGGACGGAGCCAAAGTCAAAGAGACTGATCGAGCTGGCAATACAGCCCTGCATCTGGCGGTCTTAAACAAACAGCCTCAAACCGTTGCGCTTTTATTACCCTATTTTGGCGCTTTACCCGTTAATCATCAGGGGCAAACGCCCTTGGATATGGCTCAACAACTGCGCCATGGTGCTTTAATTGAGCTCCTACGGCCTTTGTATATTAAGACACTTTATTAAAAGGGTTTTGAGTGGTGAGTGGTGAGTGGTGGGTTTAAAAACAGCAGATAAAACAATTTTAAAAATTAAACCCTCGGAGTTTTCCGAGGGTTTAGTAGTTTGTTCAGCCGGCTTTTAAAGTCAACGTATTGGGTTTAGTCTGCGATGACTTTGACCACAATGCCAGTGTTACAGCGATAACCAACACCTCTGACCGTTTCAATATAGGGGGGATGATCTGGATGAACATTGATTTTTTCACGCAGACGACCAATATGAACGTCAACGGTGCGATCTGAGACTGATGAATCGTCATGCCAGATCACGTCGAGGATATGCTCACGGGTAAACACCTGACCAGGGCGGGAAGCCAGCAATACCAGAATGTCAAATTCTTTTTTGGTCAGGTTGACTTCTTGATCCTGAACAAACACCTGGCGCTTGAGCGTATCGATAGTGAGATCAACACGACCATCGTCTTCAACGCTAAATTCGCGGTTTTCAGACATCTGGCTCAAGCGGCGCAAAACCACTTTTACACGCGCTTTAAATTCACGTACGCTAAACGGTTTGGTGATATAGTCTTCAGCACCGAGTTCAAGGCCAAGTACCTTATCAAACTCATCTGTCAGACCGGATAAAAAGACAAACGGAATCTGAGGATGTTTACCACGGACCAGCTTAAAAAAATCAAGTCCGTTCATACCAGGCAGATTGATATCTGCAATCACAACGGTAGGTAGTTCTTCGTCGAGAAGCTTTAGGGCTTCTTCGGCTGTTTCAGCAGTCTTAACCTGGTAGTTTTCTTCCAGCAGAATCCGTTCCACCAGGACCAGGACATCCGGTTCGTCATCGATAACTAATAACTTGGGTCTTACAAACACAAGCAAACTTCCTTGCAACGAAATTGTCTGAGTCCTGTCTTTAAGAATAACAGGTATACTGATAACTGTTAAGTTTAAGGTTTTTATTCGTTAAGCCGAATTCAAAGCTATGATTGGCTCTAAGCCAATAAAGCCCTTTTTTGACGAAGGAGTTTTTTTAATATCCATGTCGATTCGCACTGCTATAGACTGGCACCAGCTACTCAGCAGCAAAGAAGTTCAACCCGCTGATATTCTGAGCTATTACGCCGAACGCAGCGAGCGTCTGGAGCCTGCAATCCAGGGTTATCTCCAGCGCTTTGAAACGCCTGTTCAGCAGACAACTTCTAACTGGTCCATTCCCATTGCCATTAAAGACAATATCTGCGTCAAAGATCACCCCACCACCTGTGCTTCACGTATCCTCGAAAACTTTATTCCGCCTTATCAAGCGACTGTCATCCAGAAACTGCTGGACGCCGGACTCCCGATTGTGGGCAAAAGCAATCTGGATGAATTTGGGATGGGTTCATCTAATGAAAACTCAGCCTTTCATAAAACGCACAACCCCTGGAATTTAGAGCATGTGCCCGGTGGCTCAAGCGGGGGTTCAGCCGCTTTAGTGGCAGCCAATCTAGTGCCCTGGAGCTTAGGCACAGACACCGGCGGCTCCATTCGACTGCCCGCTGCTTTTTGTGGCGTTGTGGGGCTTAAGCCCACTTATGGCCTTGTGTCACGGTATGGCTTAATTGCTTATGCTTCTTCACTTGATCAAATTGGTCCGATTACTCGTACAGTTGCAGATAATGCCGCGCTGCTCTCGCTCATTGCCGGTCATGATCCGCAGGATTCAACTTCAGCCAATATCAGCCTACCTGATTTTAGCGCTCGCCTGCATCAGCCCATAAAAGGCATGAAAATTGGCGTCCCTAAAGAAATGCTCGGGGATGGCATCGCAGCAGATGTTCGCCAAGCCGTTGAAAAAGCGGTTCAGGTTTACACCGAACTAGGCGCCCTTGTTGAAGAAGTTTCACTGCCTGTTTTGCCACATTCACTGGCGGCTTATTATCTGATTGCAACTTCTGAAGCCAGCTCAAATCTGGCTCGTTATGACGGGGTGCGGTACGGCTATCGCGCTCCCAATGCCAAAAACTTAAGAGAGATGTATCAACGCAGCCGCTCTGAGGGATTTGGCCCTGAAGTTAAGCTACGTATTTTGCTGGGCACTTATGCTTTAAGCGCCGGCTATTATGATGCTTATTATAAAAAAGCCCAGCAGGTCAGAACCTTGTTGATTCAGGCCTTTAATCAGGCATTTGAATCTTATGACGCACTCTTAGCCCCAACCTCACCGGTTTCAGCTTTTAAAATGGGTGAAAAAACCAGTGACCCGCTCCAGATGTATCTAACAGATATTCTGACAGTTGCCGCCAATCTGACAGGTATCCCGGCTCTGTCTGTACCCTGTGGTTTTGATACTCAAGGTCTGCCAATTGGCCTGCAGTTAATGGCTAAACCCTTATCTGAACCGGTGCTGTATCAACTTGCACATGCTTATGAACAGGCTACAGATTGGCATCTGCGCCTGCCCCCGGAGGTTAATTAAAATGTCCGATAATGCTAATCCATCTAGCTCTTCAAGCAAACTCGAAAATCGCCGTTTAGTGATGTGTGAAGACAAACCGCCTGAGCGCTGCGTAAATTGTGAAAAGCACTTACCTGAAGCTGTCACTGAAAGCATGATGATGATTAATGCTCAAGGAGAAGCGATTGTCTGCGGTGGCCCGGTCTTTTTGTGTGAGGGCTGTGATTCAGCGTATGTCCATGAACCGCATTACAGCGCCATTGCAGCTCGCTTTGAGTTTAATCCATATGCTCTAGTCGGCTTTTTAGACTTTGACAGACTGCCCGAAGACAAACGCAACCAGCCTTTAGGCGAAGACCCAGACGCAGAAATCCCGCTGGTCGAATTTACAGGTATGCAAAATCTCCAGCGAGCAAAGTTTGATTAGTCGGGGATAGTCCAGCGAAGCTGGACTGTTTTGGGTAATGGGTTCTGAGTTTTGGGTTTAAGACAGAAGAAATCAAAGTAGTCACTCTGCGCTTCTGTCTTTGATTCTTAGGCCTTTAAAACCCAGAACTCACAACTCAAAACCCAGAACAGCGCCGCAGGCGCTAGGCGCCTAGTCGCGAATGTCTTCCCAAATCGGGTTGATTTCGACTTCAAAGTGTTTGCGATCAGGGTGATACATAATCAAGACCGCTTCGACTTTTTGGAAGTCTCCTTTGGGGAGCTGCAGAGGCACCCATTCAGCGCCGTGGTGCAGTTCAAGAATATTGTGCTCAGTGTTTAAGCGCAGATATTCCGTGCTAAAGTACAGCGGAAAAAAGCGTGAATAAGACTGATGGCCTGGTGCAGCCGGCATACCGACGCGTTTTCCGGCCTCTAAATCGCGCTGGGCCTGAATATATTGCTCGTATGCTTCATCCATCGACCAAACCAGACGATTGGTAACGGACGGAGCCAGCTGAGAATATTCGGGATTTTCGCTCAATAAGGTTGCCATAATGTCAGCACGCGAACGCGCTTCGCCTCTCATACGGCGTTCACCAATGTCGTTCCAGAGCTTAACGCAAGTACGAGAAATCTCCCAAAGACGATCCGCAACCGACTGCTCGGGATCCATTTCAATAGTCAGACTATCAGGAAAAACTCGTTTGAGATGCATAATCCTACTTCCACCTTGTTACGTTTTCAAATATCATAATTCATGAATATTTCTTTAACCAAGAGTTCTAAGCAAAGCTTAATGCTATTCTTGTATTTGGTATAAAAATTCTCTATGCGCAGATTTAACGAACAGCACCAGTCAACATATTTGTGATTCGTGCGTCGATCGCAGACGGGGCAGATCTATCTGAAGTAAAGTAAGGCGATGTCGCTACGCCTTGGGGGAAGTAAACTAGAACATGTCGGAGCAGACTGGGCCTGAGGACGAGCAGCCTAAGGATCAGGGACCGGAACAGCAGGGAAAAGGGCTTGGGCCACTTCCACCATCTGATTCAGAACCTCATTCAGCCAACTCTTTTTCAAAATTATCCGCAAATACAGACTCAGAACAATCAGATCAATCAGACGAATCTCTGAACCAAGCTGAAGACGTCACTCAAGACGATCAGACAAATCAGAGCGAAGCTATCGCTGAGAGCAAAAAGCAAAAAAAAGAAAAACTGCAGTTGCCGGCAGCCCTGCGTTTAATTGCCTGGTTGTCTCGCCTGATGCTGATGGCTGTCTGTTTAACTTTATTAGCGATAGTAGCGCTGCTCTGGCGCCCTCCTGAGTACATGCTCAACTGGGTCGCGGCTTTTGTTGAAAATCTCCTGCTGGATCAAACCGGACTGCCTTTAAAAATTGGCCGAATTGCCGTGCTTGAAGTCAGGCCGATGCATCAGCGCTTAGTTTTAGAAAATGTCTATCTTTATGGCCATAAAGATGCCCGTTTGCCTTTTGTCGTCACACCTTATGCCAACCTAGAAACAGATTTAGTCGCCTATTTTCTCGGTCAACCTCAGGTTACGATGTTAGAACTGGGATCTCCCCAGCTGCGCGTGATTCGCGATTTAGAAGGCCGGATTAACTTTCGCCCCGAATTTAAACCATCAGATCCCAATGCCCCCAAAGGCGAGCCCATGGATTTGCCGCGCGCTAAGCTCAGCATTCGGGACCTAGTTGTGTTACTGCGCAACGAAAGTGATGATTTCCGAATTTCGGATCATGTCCATGTCCCGCATCTGAACGCTGACTTACACGACAGCAATATTGCCGATCTCTACGGTCTGTTGCGTACAGATTTGTTTACCTTTGCCAGCAAAAGCCAATTACAGGTTTATACAGGCTTGGGCTGGGCAACAGGCAAAGTGGCTTCAGTTGATCTGGATAATATCAATCAGTACACCCGCATGGTGCGTGGATTAAATATTCAGTCTGGTGCTTTTACGGGTGAGCTCTGGGCCAATTGGAACGATTATTCTTTTCAGGATTTGCGCTAGACCGGCCTCCTGATGCTTGATCATGTAATGGCTGAAGTCCCTTTCTTTGGCCAGCCTGTGATTGCCACAGGCTTAGCACATCTGAATGAAAAACGCGTCACGCTTGATCGCCTGCAGCTCAAAACAGGCGGTTCAGTCCTCAGGGCCAATGGCTGGCTGGACGATTACCTCAAGTCTCCGCGCATGGATATGCGTCTACGCAGTGAACGCCTACATATCTCATCTTTACTGGCAGGCGTTCAGCTCAAAGAAATCAAACCCGTGCTGGCCATGCGGCCCCAGGGAATTTTACAAGGCGATATCCGGATTCAGGGTCTGGTTAACCGGCCAGACCGGCTGCGCTTTAGCGGCGAATTAGGTTTGCCTGATTTCAGCATGAATTTAAACGGCCAAAATGTGATTGCGCGCGCGGCTCATACAGACTTTGTGTTTCAAAATAATCGCCTACGGGGTGAAGTTGATTTAGGCCATGCCAGTTGGATGGATCTGGGCTTAAACGGCGCTCATGCCGTGGTTGATTACCGCCTCAAAGGCAATCATGTTCAGACTGTGGTCAACATTGCCGAAGGCGGCTGGCAGGATGCCCGACTCTATAATACCCGTGCGGTGGTAGACTATCGCGGCGTAAACAATCATCTAAAAGGCGAAGTGTTTGTTGGCTCAGGTGCCTGGCAGGACATCACCATGTCTTCAGCGCGCGGTGTCGTGGATTACGTCAATAATCGTGCAGTCGGCAATCTCTGGCTCCAGCAGGCTGCTTACCAAAACGCAGATCTTGCCAATGGCGAGGTGGGCTTTGTTTACACCCCACAGCGTACCGATGCCAGCATCCGCGTGGCCAGCGGGGCCTATAGCAATGCTGAAATTCGCTCACTGAGTACTTCTGTCACCTATACGCCTCAGTCTTTGTTAGTGCGTGATCTTCGCGCTTTGGCCTTTGATGGCAGCATTCAGGGCAATGCCCTGATTGGCTTAGGCCCCCGTCAAAGTTTAGTTGCCAATCTGAATGCCAATAGCCTGTCCCTTAGCCAGATGCAGCGCGCCTTTGACGTAAAGGTTCCAGCCGATTACCGTCCCAATGGCGATTTTAGTCTCAAAGCCAAAGCCTGGGGCAGCCTGGCTGACCCACGCGCTGCAGGCACGTTTTACTCTAACCGGATTGATTTTCCCGATGGCGAGCAGCTCAACGCCTTTAGAGATTTACAGGGACAGTTCAGCTTTAGCAAACCTCTGGCAACCTTAGCCCTGCGCACCAACTCTGACGATGCGGGCTTAGTTAAAGCAGCCGCCAGCTTACGCAACCTCAACGACTTACAAGCCAAGCTTGAAGCGCGCGAACTGCCGCTCCAGACTGTCAATAACTGGTCGCCAGAAGCGTACTTACAGTCTGGAACCGCCAGTCTGGATGCCGCGATGTCTGGTTCACTGCGCGCGATGTCGCGTAACTGGATGGACTTCCAGGCCAACGCTTCGTTTTTAGCCAATAACGTCGACTTACTGATTCCACAGATTGAAGACGGTATCACCCAGCATCTGGATAAAGCTGAGCTGCGTCTGACCTGGAGCAAAGGTCTGGCAGATATTCAGAAATTAGAGCTGATCAACGATGATTCGCGCTTTGCAGGCTTTGGTAAATTGTCCGTACCCCGCTTACTCAATCCCAATCAGCGTGATCATGCCTTTACAGGTGAACTCAACGGAAAAGTTGACATTGCCGACTTCCCTGTACTCGCCGCTTATGACCTGACGGATGGCAAAGTAGATCTGAGCCTAAAAGCCGATACGCTGGGTGACGGGGATATAGTCGCTTCACTGCGCAGCAAAGGTGAAGATTTGCGTGTACGGGGCGTCAGTTTAGATCGCTTTGTGGTAAATACTGATTTTGCCAATCAAGTCTTAAACATTGTCGAGGCAAAATTAGAGCAAGATGAAGAAGCACTGGCCGTTAAAGGCACTGTTGACTTTAAACCTGCCAGCCCGGCTTTAAACTTACAGGCTACAGCGGATGATTTTGATTTACAGACTCTGGTTTCGCTCATTCCGCCGGATCTGCGCCGTCAGTTAGAGCCAGGCCCGGAAGATTTACCGATGCCACCAGCTGACACTCTGCCTAATTTTTATCAACTGCCTAAAATTAACGAGCGTCAGATTTTTAGACCAGATTTAGAAACCGTCTTGCATAAGCTTGAAGACAAAGATCTGGTGATCAGCTGGAAAGAGGTCTATGATCACTGGGAGCGCTGGCGCCTGCAGCCTGGTACAGAGGCTTATACGCCACCGATCCCTGAAGACAAACGTCTGCTGGATACTTTAATGGGACAGCTTTCGCTGAATGCCGATATTAAAGGGTCTGTTGCCAATCCGGATGTGGAAGTTCAGGCTCTGATTCAGGATCTAAAACTGATGGATTCTGGGGTGGCAGAAACCTTTGTCGATGCCCATCTTAAAAACCAAATTGTTGAGATTCAGCGTTTTCATGTGCTTGAAGAAGAAGGCGGCGTGTTAGAAGTCGCAGGCAGCGTCAATCTCAAACAAGATCTGGATTTAGAAATCAGCGGCGAAGGTTTGCGTCTAACGCTATTAGAACCCTTTTTAAATGATTTGCGCATCAATGGCAAAACCAATTTCCTGGCTGTGGCCAAAGGGCCGATTAATAATCCCACTGCCACAGCAGAACTCAAAATTGGTGATTTACTGGTTAACCGCTATTTCTTTGACCGACTTGATTTACTTTCGGACTACAAAGACGGATACCTCAAAGACGCCAATCTACAAGTAACGGTTAATGCCGATAATCAGCCGGGCGAAAACCCCAGCAGCGGCCAGCAGCCAGCCTTGCGTAAAGGTACAAGCCTGGATATCAGCAGCGGTGAACAGCAAGTGATTGCCAATGGTGACGTGCCGGTTTTAGACCTCAGCAAACCGATGGATATTGCGCTTAAACTGCAAAACGAAAGTTTTGGTTTGCTCAATCTCTTTACTAACGCAATTGATTGGCGCGGTGGTCGCGGTGATTTACTGGTTAAAGTGGTCGGTTCACCTCGCAATATTCAGCTTGAAGGCAGCCTGAGTTTAGACGAGACTGAAATTTATGTGCCCTCGCTTAAAGAATCTGTCACTAACCTGAGTTTGCGGGCTGATTTAGTCCGTGAACCCGATGATCGGGGCGTACTCCAACAACGGGTTCAGCTGTCCTCAACCAAAGGGCAGTTTGGCGGCGGCACCATTAGCGCTGACGGCTTTATGGATCTGATGAATCTGATGCCGTCTTTTCTGAACCTCAATACCCGCATGGATAAAGTCACAATCAACTATACCCAGCCGGGCTTATTTGAGACGACGACTCCAATTGAAACCGCCAGCATCGAAATCTTTGGCACCCCGACTAAACCCGCTTTACGCGGCGAAATCCGGATTGCTCCAGGTGGCGATATCTTTTTCCCCTTCTTAAAAGATCGCAACGATATTCCGGCCACCAATAGTGTCGAAAGTGAAGCCACGTCTTCTGATCCGAGCATTTTCTTTGGTGGCCTGCGAGTCTATGTTCCGAGCAGTTATCATCTCAATTCACCGCTGTTTGATATCTTTGTTAATTCTCCCAACGGCATTAATCTGCGCACCTGGTATAAACAGATTTCAATTGACGGCAATATTCAGGCTGAAAAAGGCAAAATTTATCTGCTCAATAATGTCCTGACTGTCGATAAACTCAACGTCAATTTCCTGCGCTATGACTCAAAGCAGCCCAATCTGGACATTCTGCGCGCTAACTTTAATCTCGATACCAGTTTTAATATTCAAGGGGCTTCTGAACCCGTCAATGCCAATATTAGCGGTTCACTTGAAGACGTTTACAATAACACCATGAATTTCCGCTTTAGCAATACCCAGGGTCTGACCAATGACGAGATTCTGCGTCAGCTAACCGGCTTTAATGCCATTGAAGGACTGGCTCAGGGAGATATTACCGGCGTTGCGATGCAGTTTAGTGAATCGGTTCTGCGTGGTTTATTTGACCCGCTGACCTCTCGCATCAGCAGCTTGCTGGGCCTGGATGAACTGAGCTTTGGCCTGGCTGGTCAGTCAGCCAGAGGGCCTGTGTTTAAATTTACAATCCGCTCAAATCCCTTTTTCTTTATTGATGAATATATTGAAAATACCCTGAGCCAGCTTGAAGCCCTGAACAGAATCCGTCTGCGCGCCACCGGCTATTTAGACGAACAGTCCTCTTATGAACTGGGTGCAGGGTACAGAATTAACGAGTTCTGGGCTCTGGACTATAAATTTGAGCAGGTCGGCTCGATTCATACAGTTAAAGCCAACGGCAATTATCTTCTGGATTTTGTGCTGCGTTGGGCAGACTATGTACGCACCACTTATTTTGGCTGGGAAGACGAAGACGGAGCGCCCAATCCAACTCCAGCAGACCAAAATGACCAGAGTGAAGAGCGTGACAACACTGACAACATGGACACCATGAACTCAGATCGACCCACTGACGCTCAATCTTCAGAGCAACCAGGACTCTGGTAACGCCCCCAATAACCTAGCAAGAAGCCGTGTTCTGGCATTCAGAATACGGCTTCTTTTTGTTAGCCCTTTAGCTACAAAATTCTGCAACTCCAGATCTGGACAAAGCTTAATCGATCGCTTATTGTATTATTGTACTAGTTAACTAGTACAATAATACAATTCAAGCAAGCGAGGTTTTGAGATGATGAATCTTTATTCTGCAGACGGCCCGCCATGTTGTTCTTTGTAGGGTTTGTCAGCATGTTACTCAAGATTGATCCCCAAAGTGGTACGCCGATTTATCTCCAGATTATGGATCAGGTTCGGCATGCCATTGGGATGGGGCTTTTTCGGCCTGGAGATCCGCTGCCAACGATTCGCGAATTGGCGCTGCAGCTGAGTATTAACCCTAATACGGTTGCCAAGGCGATTCGTGAACTTGAGCGTGAAGGCGTACTGGTCACAAGGGTTGGCAAAGGCAGCTTTGTCAGTGAAGACGCTCCTGCACAGACCCATCAGGATCAGTTAGCCAAGGGCTCAGCCCTGGCAACACGTTATGGGCAGGATATGCGTTGGCTGGGTTTTGATTGTAAGACCAGTACAGAACTTGTTCGTCAAAACTGGAAGGAGGATTCTCATGACTGATTGTATTGTCCGTCTGGCGGGTGTACGCAAGCACTATGGCCGCAGTGAAGTGCTTCGGGATCTGGAACTCTGTGTCCCGGAAGGCAGTGTGTATGGTTTGCTGGGTCGCAACGGCACAGGTAAAACGACAACTCTGAGAATTTTAATGGACTTAATTCGCCCTAATGAAGGCCAGGTTGAGGTAATGGGGCATAATCCAGCAGACATGCCGATTAGCCTGCGTCAGCAGATAGGCTATAGCTCAGACAGCATGCAGCTGATTCCCTGGTTAAAAGTCGGTGAGCTGTTGAACTATAACGGGTCTTTTTATCCAGAATGGGACCCTGAATACGTCAATACCTGGCTTAAGCGGCTGGAGTTAGATATTAAAAAACGGGTCTTTTCGCTTTCACGCGGGGATCGCCAAAAACTGGCGCTGATTATGGCCATTGGGCATCGGCCCAGATTACTGATTCTCGATGAACCAGCCGGGGGCCTCGACCCTTTAGCACGTAAAGAGTTTTTAGAAAGCATCATTGAGCTGATTCATGAATCAGGCACCACGATTATTCTCTCTTCTCATCAGATGAGTGATTTAGAACGGATTGCGGATCAAATTGGTCTGATGGTGGATGGCCGGATGCGGCTTGAAATGTCGATGGAAGCCTTAAAAACCCGTAGCCGCCGGGTGCAGTTAATCGGAACCGGCATTACGCCCGATTTGATGATTGAAGGGGCCGTGCATCGGACTTCACGCGGTGGTTTATTAGAACTTGTGCTTGAAAATTGGTCAGCAGAGCGAGAACAAAAACTCCTCCGCAGATTTCCAGAAGCCCGGATCGAGTCCAGTCCCCTGTCCTTGGAGGAGTTATTTTTAGTCTATACGTCCAAACTAACAGCCGGAGGTGCATCATGTCCAGCCGGCCTGTAGATCTGTTTCGTCAAAGCTGGCAGCGCCTGAGCCTGCTGATGTTTATTTTAATGAGTGGAGTGTCAATCATCGGCCTGACCCAGGTCGGTGTACAAACTGTAACCCAACTGGGCTCGGGCACCATCACCAGTACTTTTGACTGGAGCAACTGGTTTCAAAATCAGCTGGCCAGCTGGCTGCTGGCCATGATTGTGATTTCGATTTTGCCCTGGTTAACTTTAACTTTTGCCGCTGAGTGGTTTTATACTCGCCCGTTGCCCCGGCGTGAGCTGTTTAAAACCGTCTGGAGTGAATATCTACACTGGTGGGGCGGCGCTAGCGCACTGTTATTGGGTCTGCTCACTCTACAGACTGTCTGGCAGCAAAACACCTCAAGCTTTACGCTTGAAGTGGGTCTCTTTATCTCTAGCCTGAGTTTAATGGCCAGTCTCATTATGGCGGCTCCAGCAGGTCATCTGCGTCAGTTAGCTGCTCCTCTGATTTTGCTGCTGGTCTGGATGTCAATTGGGGATAAATTAAGCACTGAAAACCTGCCTTATGGTCATATCATCACCTGGCTGACCTGGCTGGGTTTATTGGGCTGGACTTATGTCAGTGCCTCTCGCCAGCAACAGGACACAGGCCTGGCTGGCTCAGATGCCCTAGAAGACGAAGCACATTTATTAGCGCGGATCAGCGCTCTGAGTCTACCTTCTGGCCCGGTTAAAATCTCAAAACTTAATCCCTTCAGAGCAGGTTATAGCCGCTTGCGTTTACTGACAGAATACCCGAGGGCTGTTTATTTTCAGCTCTTTATGCTGATTGGCGCAACGATCCTGGCGACGGTGATGTTGTTGGGCGAGCCGGTATTTGACTTTAGCGGTC